>CAYSLE010000032.1:0-10913 GCA_964431905.1 uncultured Dehalococcoidales bacterium
AGCGTGACCACATGCTCCACACCGAGGCCTTGTAGAAGTCTAATCCGTTCCTTTAGGCTGGTCAAGTAGGTGATCTTAGATTCTGGGGACAGCACCAGACGGGGATGTCGGCGAAAGGTTACCACACTGCTCAGCAGACCATTTTCGGCTGCCTTTTCCTTGAGCTTCCCAATAAGGAACTGGTGTCCTAAATGAACCCCATCGAAGACGCCGATGGTGAGTGCGGTATCCCCTTCTGGCGCTGCACTAGCCAGTTCTTCTTCAATTCGCATATTTCCCCCCAGGCTCTATTTGCCAAAGGTGCGGAGGAAGGTTTCAACCACCTTATGGTCCCACTGCTTCCCTGCTCCCTCTTTCAGCACCTTAATAGCCTCCTCATGGCTCATCGGCGGACGGTAAGGGCGGGCTGAGGTCATGGCATCATAGGCATCGGCAACAGCAAGGATACGCGCTCCTAAAGGTGTTTCCTCCCCTCTCCGGCTTTCAGGATAACCCCCACCATTATAGCGCTCGTGGTGACTTTCGACTATGGGTAAGACGCCGTCCAGGAAGCCGAGGAGGCGCAGTAGCTCTACAGCCCTTGTCGGGTGACGCTGGATCTCCGCTCGCTCGCCGGGAGTGATCGGGCCTGGCCGGAGCAAAATGGAGTCGGGAATGCCGATCTTGCCCAGGTCGTGAAGCCTGGCTGCCGTCTCGATATTCTTTACCTCTTCCTGAGAGAGCCCTATTTCGAAGGCGACCTGCCGCGATATCTGAGCCACCCTCTCCGAGTGCCCACGGGTGTAGGGATCGCGGGCCTCCAGGGTGAGCACCAGGGTTCTCGCCATATTGAGATAAGCATTCTCCAGCTCTCGCTTTCCCCGGTCCAGGGCACTGGCAGTGGTCATCAACTGGTCATAGGCTGTCTCCAGCTCCTCCTTGCGTTGCTTCACCTCAGCAAATAGCTTGTCATTCTGGATGGCAATAGCGATCTGACCGGCAAGCTCGCCCAGGATCTCCACCTCTCGTTGGCTATAGGCATGGGGATGACGGTTTAAGAGGCTGAAGATGCCGAAGACCTCGCCCCGGTAGAACAAGGGCAGGCGGATCGCTGACCTCAGCCCGCTCTTGAAGTGGACCTCGTCGATGCGGAATTGCCTCGATTGGGCGAAATCCATTTCGATGTGTGTCCTCTTATTTTGCACCACCCACGCTGCGGCTGTATCCTCTAGCGGCACGATGGCGCCGCCACCGAGTCCGGTCTCAACCTCAGAGGAGACGGCCAAGAACCTGACATTTCCCCCCTCTACCAGGGCAATACCGGCTCGATCGAAATCCACCAGTCTCCTTACCCCAGCGGTAAAGGCATTGAAGACCTCCTCAATATTGAGACTGGAGACGAGGATCCGGGTAAGCTCCGCGGTCACCGCCAGCCTTTCCGCCTTGTCTTTGGTGTCCTGGAAAAGGGAGGCGTTCTCTATAGCTACCGCTATCTGGTTGGCGATGGCATGGAGCAGACCGGTATTGTCCGGGGTAAACCGTCGCTCGCTATAGCTAATAACGGCAATTACCCCGTGCAACACATCCTTCGACTGCAGCGGCACAGCGGTGTGTGAGCGGAACCCTTCCCCTACTCTCAGACCTGAAAACAGGGCAGAATGGGCCTCGCTGAGAACACTATTCATAGATAGGGTGAGCTCTTTAGGCTGGATTATCCTTTCGATTTCCTCAGGCTGAAGCTTAATCCTGGCGACGTTGCCAGCCAGCGCCTCAGATATTCCCCGGTGAGCCTTGAGAACCAGTTCCTCGGCTTGGGTAAGGAAGAGGTATATTAGACCTCCGTCCACCTCCATTACCTCTATCACCTTGGCTAAGACATCGTCCAGTAACTCGTCCAGTTCTAGGGTCTGGCTTGCCGCCCAGGCCACGTCATAGAGGGCTTCGAGCTCCTTGCTGTGCTGGATGATCTGCTGCTCTGCCCGCTTGCGCTCGGTGATGTCCCTGCTTACCGCAACAAATCCTATCGGCATGCCGTCAGCGTCTCTCATCAGCGCTGTGTTCATCGCCACAAGAATTATGCTGCCGTCTTTGGTGATAATATGATACTCTTTATTTTCGTTGTATCCGCCTTCCAGCACCTCTTTGATGCCGGCAATCGCCTTTTCCCGGTCTTCGGGAGCGATGAGCTCCAGAGCATTCTTCCCGACCAGGTCGCTTTTATCATCAGTGCCATACATGCGCAGAGTGGCTTCGTTAACCTCTATTATGTTTGCCTCTAAATCGCTAATCACGATGCTATCAGTAGCCATCCTTACCGCGTTAGAAAGATGGATCAACTCCTTCTCCATCCGCTTGCGCTCGGTGATGTCCCTGCCAACGCCAATGAGTCCCGTTACATTTCCGGAGCTATCACGCAGCGGAGCAGCCCTTAGCTCGACATCAAATTTTGTGCCATCCGCAGCCACGAGTGTATACTCTACTCTATCCCAGGCCTGTCCTTCATCCAATACCTGGGCCAGGTCCGCCACAGCTCGGGCACGGTCTTTGGGCGATACCAGTTCAAGGGCGTTGCGCCCCATAAGCTCTTCCCGGCTATACCCGGTTAGGTGAAGTGCGGCATTATTGACTTCTGTGATATTTCCTGCCAGATCGGTGGCGATAATCCCATCCCCAATAGATTCAAACATAAATCGCAGTTTTTGCACCGCTTTTTCCCGTTCCTGGAAAAGCTGGATATAATCAAAGGCAATGCCGGGCATCTCCATAGAGGCAGCAAGCCATGCCACATAGCGAGCGGAAAATCGCTGTCTCTCCTTGGAGAAGAGGTTTACCACCCCGTAGGCCCTATCGCCGGACCTTATCGGCAGGCTGATGAGAGTGCGATAGCCCTCCTTTTTGGGCATCTCTCTAAGGAACCGAGGCTCTTGGAGAAGCTCCGGCACCACAAGGGTCTCCCCTTGGACGGCGACGTGTCCGGTGACACCCTCACCCAGCTTCACAGGTAAGCCCTTGGCCTCCTCAACGCATTCTGGGGAGAGGCCGCGATGGTAAGCGTGGTTAAGCTCGCCGGTATTCTCATCGAGCAAGTAGATCTCTCCGGCGTCTAGTCTGGTGTCGTTGAGGGTCTGTTCTAATATAGTAGTGAGGATCATCTCCAGGGAAAGTGACTGGCTGAATGCCTTAGCTACGGTGATGGATGAAGGTTCTCAAGAAACCTTCATCTATAGCCCTGCCTCTTGTGGATCGGGAGCGCTGCCCCTTCGGCTTCTTCGCCGTGCTCATTCCCCATCCTCCTCTCCCCCAGGCTCCCTCAAGTAATACACTACAACATTATGTCACCTTTGTCAATTCGCTTTCAGCCATTCATGCCATTTTTCTTCCTACTGACGCTGCTACCTTAGCCACCTGGGCCATAAGCCGCTCAAAGTTATCGAAGGTGAGCGACTGGGGGCCATCCTTGAGAGCCTGATCCGGGCTGGGGTGAACCTCCACCATCAGCCCGTCGGCACCGGCAGCCACTGCGGCTAGAGCTAGAGGGGTGACAAGGTACCACTTCCCGGTGCCATGACTGGGGTCGGCGATGATGGGCAGGTGACTCACCTTCTCGATGACGGGAATGGCGCTCACATCCATAGTATTTCTAGTGTAGGTTTCGAAGGTTCTGATCCCCCGTTCACAGAGCATCACTTGGCGATTCCCCTGGGCCAAAATGTATTCCGCAGAAAGCAGCCACTCCTGAATGGTGGCCGACATGCCTCGCTTAAGCATCACCGGCTTTTGGGCTTTGCCCACCTCATCCAGGAGGATGAAGTTCTGCATGTTGCGCGCCCCCACCTGAATGATGTCAGCATAACGTGCCACCAGCTCGACATCCTGGGGGGCCATTACCTCAGTGATAACCGGCATCCCGGTCTCTTTGCGCGCCTCACCCAGCAGCTTGAGCCCATCTTCACCCAGGCCGCGGAAGGTATAAGGGGAGGTGGAGGGTTTGAAGGCGCCGCCGCGCAGGATCTTTGCCCCCGCCGCTTTCACCGCTCGTGCTGTCTGAAAAAGCTGCTCTGCACTCTCCACAGCGCAGGGGCCAGCGATCATCACCACCTCTTCACCCCCGATGGTGACATCGCCCACCTTTATCATGGTATCTCGACGCTGAAACTCCCGACTGGAGAGTTTATATGGCTTACTGATGGGCACTACCTCATCCACCCCGGGCCATGTTTCCAGGCTATCCTTCAGCTCGGGGTAGGTGCTGCCGACAACACCGACCACCGTCCGCTCAACACCCTTGGACACATGCCCTCTGAACCCCATCTGGGTGAGCCTTTCTACAATATCTGTCAGCTCCTTCTCACTATACCCTTGCCTCATTACGATGAACATCTGTCACTCCCCGGAACTCCCTTTCTGGTCACTGCTTCCTGACCTTAACCCCTTGGCTCCCTTGATGTAGATATGGACGACCTCCGCAGCGCTCTTTTCCGTGTTGAAGAGTATCAGGATGCGCACACACATAGGCAGACTACCCGGGACATTCATCTCATGACCACATAAAAGAGGCGTCTGAGAGAATCCCAGCTCTCTGGCTGCCGCGGCGGGGAACTCCGCATCCAAATCTAGAGTTGTGGTGAAAAAGATGCAGGCCACATCCTCTACATCAACTTCATTGGCACTGACCATTTGTTGCAGCAACTCCTTGGTTGCTACCAGGATATCTTTCTTGGTATTGGCATTGACCGTGGTTGCCCCGCGAATTCCTCGGCATCTCATGGTTGTCCTATATTACCATAAACAGTATGCCAATGGAATTGTAGGCTGAATGAATGAGGATACATGGCCATATCGAGCCGGTCCTGATGTAAACCCATGCCAGCATAAGGCCGAGAATGAAGATGGGAAGCAACGCTCCGGGCTGCAAGTGAGCCACGGAGAAGATGAGGGCGCTAATGAGAGCGCCCCAGCCATAGCCAAACCGTTTGGCAATGCCGGCGAAGATAAAACCGCGTAGAAACGTCTCCTCAGCGATAGGTGCCAGCAAGACTGCGATGAGGGTCATCCCAGCCAATCCAGCGCCGGTCTGGGTAAACTCCTGGAGCAAGACATAAATAGGATCGACCCCGGAGGTGGTATCTGCCCCCAGGGAGGACAACAGCCACTCATAGAAGAAGTTTATCAAGACGCCGGCGCCAAGTACCACCAGCACCGGGATCAAGGCCCTCTTTAAGTTAAAGGGGCGAAAACCCAGGGCTCGCCACCCACATTTGTATTTAACATCGCTGAACAGCCATGTTGCGCCAAGCATCCCACCCTCACCTATGGCCATCGCAGCTAACGCTATCAGGAGCCACTGCTGAAGCAGGCCCTCGGAAGCAAGGAGGTTAAAGAAATCGGTAATGCCCTGGAAGCCAAGCCCATAAAGAATATCTGGGCCTATGAGCAGAACAGTGCCCAGCCCCATGCCGAAGCCGATAAGGAGGGTTAAGGCAATCACCAAGATAATGGCCTTGACGATGTCCCCCACCGTCCACGGAATCTCGGCTATGCCAGCCCTCACTGTCGTCTTCTCTTCCATGGTATTACATCTCTATTTCACAACCTTGGCCCAGGGGCGAAAAAGGGAGCGGCTCGCTGGCGGTTACTCCCTCCTCAGCCAGTTTCAAGATTTCCTCTCGTGACATGCCCAGAAGCTGGCCAAAGACATAGTCATTATGCTCACCAAAGCAGGGTGCCGGCAGGCGAAGGCTGCCCGGAGTCCTGGACATCCTCCACGACACACCAGGGTAGAGATGGGTCCCGGCCTCGGGGTGGGAAAGCTGCTGGAAAAAGCCTCGCTCCCGGAGATGAGGATCGTGAACCAGCTCCTCTATGTTCAGCACCGCCCCAGCCTTGACCCCAGCCCGCTGCAGCATATTCATCAACTGTATGTGGTCATACTGGGAGGTCCACTCCTCGATGCGGCCATCGAGCTCCTCCCCATTCTCCAGCCTGCCGGAGGGGGTGGCGAATTTCTCTTCCTTCGTCCAGGGTAGGTTGCCCATAACCTGGCACAATGAGCGCCATTCCTCATCGGAGGAGATAGCGATCACCACCCAGGCATCCTCCCCCAGCGAGCGGTAGCAGCCGTGGGGGGCTATGGAGGGGTGACGATTTCCCATAGGGCTGGCCAACCTGTCATTCATGACATAATCCATGATGGCCTCGCCCATAAGCGGTGCTAGCGCCTCTCGCATGGCGAGATCGATGTACTGCCCCTGTCCGGTGAGGCGGCGGCAGCGAAGCGCCGCCAGGATGGCGAAGGCGGCAGCGAGCCCGCTGGTGGCGTCGGCGTAGGCCACCCCTGGCCGGAGCGGCTCGCCATCGGGATAGGCGGTGAGCTTGGTCAGTCCGGCCATGGCCTCGATGCCCTCGCCATAGGTAACATAGTCCCGATAGGGGCCGTCCTGACCATACCCGGTAAGGGAGACCATGATAATCTGGGGGTTCGTCTTCTTGAGCGAGGGGTAGTCCAGGCCGAAGTTCTTCATCACCCTGGGGGTGAAATTCTCGATTACTACGTCGCTAATGCGCACCAGCCTTAGAAAGACATCGACCCCCAGAGGCTTTGTCAGGTCGAGGGTGATGGCATACTTGTTTCTATTTACCTCGTTGTAGTAGGCGAAGCGATTGTATGATCTATCTCCGGTATCGCCGTCGGGGAAGGAGGCGCCAAAGACGCCGCCGGGCCTCATCCTGGGCAGGGCTCCTCCCCTTCCCGAGCGAGCGGCGCACTCCACCCTTATAACCTCAGCCCCCATGTCGGCCAGGAGTTTCGTA
Source organism: uncultured Dehalococcoidales bacterium (assembly GCA_964431905.1). Taxonomy (GTDB): domain Bacteria; phylum Chloroflexota; class Dehalococcoidia; order E44-bin15; family E44-bin15; genus CAYSLE01. Next base: position 6,790 of record CAYSLE010000032.1, read on the forward strand.
CAATAGGGGCCGGCGAAGACCTGGGAGAGATCCATAACCCTTAGACTGGCTAAAGCCAGTCCTCCAGCCTCCTTAGATAACACCGTTCTCCTTTAGCTTGACTAATTCCTTTGCCGAAAGGCCCAGCCTCTGGCCATAGATCTGTTCATTATGCTCCCCGAGGAGCGGTGCCCGTCCCGTCTGATGGGGGGTCTGGCTCATCTTGAAAGGGGCTCCGGGGTAGGTGAGGCGGCCGGCCAGGGGATGACCTATCTCCTGAAAGAAGCTCCGTGCTTCATATTGAGGGTCGGCCATCAGCTCATCGATGCCCAGCACCAGGGCGAAGGGTATGCGCCATTCTTGGGCGGCGGGGAATATCTCCGTGGCCTCACGCCTTTCCAGTCGGGACTGTATCAGCCCCTCTATCTCATCGGCGTAATGGTAGCGGAGTATCGATGCCAGGCGTGGTTCCATAAGCTGGGGGATGTCAAGGAAGGTAGCGAAGTGATCCCAATTGGCCCCCGCCTGAACATGGATAAAGCCATCCTCGGTGCGCATCACCTTTGACGGACACTGAAGTTGATGGCGGGCACCCATCCGGCCCCGGACGAAACCGCTATAGCTATAGGTGGCCACCGAGGCCTCTAGAATAGATGCCACTGCCTCCTGAACTGAGACATCGACCTGTTGCCCCCTGCCGGTCTCATCCCGAAAGTAGAGGGCACAAAGGGTGGCCACTGCCGCATTAAGCCCTGCCTGGAATTCCGCCTGGGACAGAGGAAGCTTCAGCGGCTCGCGCTCAGCCTCACCGGTCAGCCCCATCAAGCCACCCATAGCCTGGGCGATGATATCCGAGCCCTGGAAATCCCGATATGGCCCCCACTGCCCGAAATAGGATATGGAGGTCATGATTAAGGCCGGGTTTAGCTCAGCCAGTGCCTCATAATCAAGTCCCAGGCCGACCATCGTCCCCGGCGGGAGATTCTCCACCACGATATCCGACCCTTCCGCTAACCTCTTGAATAAGGCAAGGCCGTCTTCGACCTCCAGGTTTAGGGTGATGCTTTTCTTGTTGGCGTTGAGGAAGAGAAAAAGCCCGCTTTTTTCTGGGTGGGGCTGATCCCCGGGGAAAGGGCCCGCTCTTCGGCTGGAATCGCCAAGGCCCGGCTTTTCTATCTTGATCACCTCAGCCCCGTAGTCGGCTAAAAGCTTGGTGCAGTAGGGGCCGGAGATGTTCTGTGAGAGGTCCAAAGCCAATAGGCCTGATAGGGCTCGATCAGGCAATATTCCCCCCTTTAAGGCTATCGATGGCCGCTTTCTGAGCCTGGAAAAGCCGTCTAATGCCCCGCTCCGCCAGCGAGAGCAGGGAATCAATGGTCTCCTTGGAGAAGGGGCTTGCTTCCGCGGTCCCTTGAATCTCCACAAACCGGCCATCGCTGGTCATCACCACATTGAAATCGACCTCAGCCCAGGAGTCCTCATCATAGCAGAGGTCGAGGAGCAGCTCCCCAGCGACGATGCCCACGCTGGTGGCGGCCACGGCGCTTTTGATAGGGAACGAGGGGATAAACCCTCTTTCCTTCAGGCTATTAAGGGCCTGAACCAGGGCTACATAGGAGCCGGTGATCGCCGCCGTCCTGGTGCCGCCATCGGCCTGGAGCACATCGCAGTCAACGATGAAGCTGCGCTCGCCAAGGGCATCGAGGTCGGTCACCGCGCGCAGGGAGCGCCCGATGAGGCGCTGGATTTCCTGGCTTCTGCCCCCGGCCCGGCCCTCCTCCCTCGGCGTCCGGGTGATAGTGGAGCGGGGGAGCATGGCATACTCGGCGGTGACCCAGCCCCTACCCTCCCCCTTGAGGAAAGCGGGGACACGGTCCTCCACACTTACAGCGCAGATCACCTTGGTCTTCCCCAGCTCAATGAGCGCCGACCCCTCGGCGAACTGCTGAAAGCCGGGAGTGATCCTGACCGGGCGTAGCTCATCTTTGGCACGACCATCAAGTCTGAACAATATCGCCTCCTATGAAATAAAAGTATATCACTAGGTGTTGATGCTGGCAATGAAGCACCCACTACTATATAATAGGGGCTGATTAGGAAGGTCTCATTGCTTAGTCATCGCCCGGAGGAATGCCCGGTGGAAATCCACCTTCGCCGACTCACCATAGATGAGGCCCTGTTCCGGCTCGACCGATACCTGAACGACGCCTTTCTCGCCGGCCTGACCACGGTGCGGGTGATCCATGGCAAGGGAACAGGGACCCTGCGCCAGGCGATTCGAGAGGAGCTAAAGAGCCATCCCCTGGTGAAATCCTTCAGGCGAGCGGAGCAGGGCGAGGGGGGCGATGGCGCTACCATAGTGGAGCTGGCAAACCGCTGATATGACCAGGATTGCGGTTATCTCCGATACCCACGCCCGGAGCTTAAAAGAGCTGTCGCCAAAGCTGGTGGAGACGCTGGCCGAGGCCGACATAGTTGTCCACTGCGGGGACTATACCGCCCCATCTCTGCTGGAGGAGCTGCGCCGTGTGGCAAAGCGCTTTGTCGGCGTATATGGCAATATAGATCCGAGGCAGATTCGGGAGCAGTTGCCGGACAAGGTGGTGTTTGAGGTCGAGGGGAAGCGAATCGGGGTCATCCACCCCGCTTGGGGCGGCCCGCCCTGGGGCATCGAGGAGGATATAGCCAAGGAGTTCCAGGGGGTGGACATCATCCTCTTTGGCCACACTCACGATGTCTGTCACCAAACGATTGGGGGGGTGGTCTTCATCAATCCGGGCCAGGCCTATCCCTCCTTCGGAACTTCAGCCTCGGCGGCCATCGTAACCATAGGGCAGGAGGGGATGGAGGTGGAGATAAAGAGCTTTGCTTAGAGGATATGGCTTAGAAGGATCCTTAGCCCAATTGCTAATAGGATTATACCCCCGATTGCCTCAGCCCTTTTACCGATTAAGCTGCTCGCTCTCCCGCCGAGCATGAAACCAATCGCAGTAACGGTAAAAGCTATCACCCCGATAGTCAGGCTCGCCAGCGCAATGTTTACCTCCATGAAGGCAAAGGAGAGACCGACGGCCAAAGCGTCTATGCTTGTTGCCATCGAAAGTGTAAGGAGTAGAAGACCTTTGGTAATATCGACATTTTTGTCCCCGCCACTTCGGGAACGAAAGGATTCCCAGATCATTCTGCTGCCTACAAGTGCCAGCAAGGCAAAGGCTACCCAGTGGTCATAGTCTTCTATGAACCCGACAACGGTTCTTCCAGCTAACCATCCCAGAACAGGCATCAAAGCCTGAAACAGCCCGAAGGACAGAGAGACACGTAATCCCTGCACCCAAGAACGACTAGCCATGGAAATACTTCCGCCTAAAGCTACGGCAAAGCAGTCTGCAGACAAGCCAATAGCTATGAGAAGGATCGAGAGCAAGTCGCCACTAAGCACTGCTTGATTATGGCACATTCGGGCAGAGTTTCACAATCGCCGATTACAGGTGCCAATATCTGCCTAGGTGGCTACAAAGCTATTGAAGAACCCTAGAAAGTGCAACCTTTCCGCTTGCAAGTCAGCTCGGTTCACGACTAGATTCGGGTCACTGGATTCATTCATGAATTAGTGGATAAGACTAACCGAATATGGACTCGCAGCATAATAACCGGAGGCTTGCTAGTTATCTAGCGTCAGTGTTATCATCTGGAAAATGCCCTCGCCTTGGAGGAGAGGGGCACTACGGTTTTCTTTCCAGGAAGGGGTAAGCTAATGGACAAAGATCAAGTAGCGGTCTTTCCTCGGATGACTGTTGGAGTGATGGGATCAGCAGGTGGGAAGCTGGAAGATAGGGCGCTCCGGTTAGTACATCGCCTGGGTGCTGCTATAGCTGGACGGGGATACGTTCTGATAACAGGCGCCTGTCCGGGCATACCCCATGAGGCGGTCAAGGGTGCCAAAAAGGAGGGGGGAATTGTAGTGGGGGTCTCCCCTGCCCTCAACTTGGAGGAACACGTGGGGAAGTATCATTCACCGACAAAAGGCTACGACGCCATCATTTATACTGGAAGCGGCCTTATGGGTCGGGAGATTGAGAACATAAGAAGTTGTGACGTGGTCATCTTCGCTGGTGGCCGCTCTGGAACACTGGGGGAATTCGCCA
>CAYSLE010000033.1:0-10744 GCA_964431905.1 uncultured Dehalococcoidales bacterium
AGGCAGCTAGCCAATGCCCGCCTGGGGACAGTGAGCACCAAGACCAGGGGGCAAGTCTCAGGCGGGGGCAGGAAGCCCTATCGTCAAAAGGGCACCGGCCGGGCGAGGCGGGGAAGCTCACGATCACCGCTTCTGAGGGGTGGCGGCATCACCTTCGGCCCTCAGCCTAGGAGCCATCGACAGGCGATGCCGAAGAAGATGCGCCGCCTTGCCCTAAGGAGTGTTCTATCATCCAAGGTGGCAGAGGGTGAGATGATCGTGGTGGATGAACTCGCTCTAAGCGAGCCTAAGACCAAGGAGATGGCTCGGATCTTAGCCAACCTGAGGATCAATTCCTCCACGCTCATTGTCACCGCTGAGCCTGATCCCAATGTGTATAGGGCAGCGCGCAACCTGGGAAGGACTAAGACCTTGCCCGCCAACATGCTCAATGTCGTCGACCTCCTTTCCCACAAGATGTTGATGGTCACCGGGGCCGCGGTGAAGAAGGTGGAGGAGATGTGGCTGCCCCAGACGGGGAGGAAGACACCGGCTGAGGCATGAGATGGAAACACTAGAGGTACTTCGTCGTCCCGTAATCACGGAGAAGAGCACCGCGCTGCAGGAGCGGGGCAAATACACCTTTGAGGTGTTGCCGGGCGCTAATAAGCAGCAGATCAAACAGGCTGTGGAGCTAGCGTTTAAGGTTGAGGTAGCTAAGGTCAATGTTATGACTATGCCCGCCAAGTGGCGGGGGCCGGGGAGAAGGAGGGGTAGAACCTCGTCGTGGAAGAAGGCGGTGGTCACTCTGAAGCCGGGGCATAAGATCGAGTTCTTCGAAGGGGTATGAGCCGAAGGGGATGCAACGAAAGGGATTTTCCCATCACTATAGATATTTGAGCCAGAAGAAGGGGCGAAAATGCCGCTGAAAGTATACAAACCAACGTCGCCGGGCCGAAGGGGGATGACCGGCGCCACCTTCGAGGAGATCACCAAGAAGGAGCCGGAGGAATCCCTTCTCCGACCGCTCCAGAAGAAGGCAGGGAGGAGCAACCAAGGCTGTATTACGGTGCGCCATCGGGGTGGCGGCGCCAAGAGGATGTACCGCGTCATCGACTTCAAGCGGGACAAGCTGGGCATCCGGGGCGAGGTGACCGCCATCGAGTACGATCCCAATCGCTCAGCGCGCATCGCTCTCATCCATTACGCCGACGGGGAGAAGCGTTACATTCTGGCCCCCATCAACCTCAAAGTAGGGGATACCATCATGGCCGGGGCTGATGCTGAGATAAAGGTGGGGAATGCCCTGCCCCTGCGGTTGATCCCCACCGGCACCGCTATCCATAACATTGAACTTCATCGGGGCAAGGGGGGACAACTGGTGAGGAGCGCTGGGGCTTCGGCCCAGCTTATGGCCAAGGAAAATAGCTACGCCTTAATCCGGATGCCCTCCGGCGAAATACGGCGAATTCACATCGAGTGCTTTGCCACCATTGGTCAGGTGGGAAATGTTGACCATCAGCATATCAAGCTAGGAAAGGCGGGGCGGAGCCGCCACCGGGGAATACGGCCCACGGTGCGCGGCTCAGCGATGAGCCCCAGGCATCACCCTCACGGCGGTGGCGAGGGGCGTTCTCCCGTTGGCCTGCCCGGTCCCAAGACCCCCTGGGGCAAGCCGGCGCTGGGCTATCGTACCCGCAAGAACAAGGTCACCAATAGTATGATTGTGAAGCGAAGAAAATAAGAGCTGAGTGAGAATATGTCCAGGTCATCCAAGAAGGGGCCCTTTGTTGACCCGAAGCTGTTGAAGAGGGTGGAGGCGCTTAACCGGTCCGGTGAGAAGGCGGTGATCAAAACGTGGTCACGCTCATCCACCATCGTCCCGGAGATGATCGGTCAGACCATCGGGGTGCACGATGGAAGGCGGCACGTGCCCATCTTCATCACCGAGAACATGGTAGGCCATAAGCTGGGCGAGTTCGCCCTCACCAGAACCTTTAGGGGGCATTCAGCCAAGTCAGAAAGGGTTGCCACCATCAAAAAGAAGAAAAAGACGTAGGCATTATGGAGGTAAGGGCTAGCGCACGGTATATCAGGACGTCCCCGGGAAAGCTTCGCCCCATTGTGGATACGGTGCGAGGTAAGAAGGTGGACGAGGCTTTGGCTATTCTCCGGTTTCTTCCATCGCCATCAGCCCGGACGGTGGCCAAGGTGGTGAAGTCGGCTGCGGCCAATGCCGAGAACAATTTCGAGATGACGCCATCGGAGCTGAGAATTGTGAATATATTTGTCGATGACGGCCCTCGTTTGAGGAGATATCGAGCTGGACCCAGAGGGCGGGTGAAGCCCATCCTCAAGCGCTCCAGCCATATCACCGTGGTAGTTAAAGAGGAGGAATGATTGGGGCAAAAAGTCCACCCTATAGGATTCAGACTCGGTGTAACTAAGGATTGGCAGGCAAAGTGGTATGCCGATAAGCACTACACCGAGCTCCTGCAGGAAGACCTGAGAATCAGGAAGCTCATTCAGTCAAAGACCGGTGAGGCCGATGTAGCTCGTGTTGAAATCGAGCGCGCAGCCAATCAGGTCACTGTGACGGTCCACACAGCGAGGCCTGGGATCATTATCGGCAGAGGAGGGCAACGCGTCGATGAGCTGAGGCTTCACCTGGAGCGGCTCACCGGAAAGCGGATTCGGCTGAACATCGAGGAGGTACGGCAGCCTGAGTTGGATGCCTTGCTGGTGGCCAAGAATATCACCCATCAGCTAGAGCGGCGCGTTTCTTACCGCCGTGCTATTAAACAGGCGATTTCTCGGGCTATGGAAAGCGGCGCCAAGGGGATAAAGATCAAATGCTCAGGAAGGATTGGCGGCTCTGAGTATGCCCGGAGGGAGACACTGCACCAAGGAAGAGTGCCGCTTCATACGCTACGTGCCGATATCGACTATGCCCAAGCCGAGGCGCACACCACCCTGGGCCGCATCGGGATCAAGGTTTGGATATACAAGGGCGATATCGTCCCCGAGCCTAAATTATCACCAATGGAAGCCCCGCTTCCAGAGGCGCAGGAGGTTACGAAAGCGGAGGCTAAGGAGGAGGTTAGGGTAGAGGTTGCACCCGGGGAGGCTCATATGGAGTCCATTGCAGATGCTAAGGAGGAGCAGTTAGCCAAGGGTAACTCTCCCAGCGAGGCGTAGGTATCATGCTTCAACCAAAACGGGTAAAGTATCGAAAACAACATCGCGGCCGGCGTCAAGGGAAGGCGCAATCGGGAAACACCCTCACCTTTGGTGACTACGGGCTTCAGGCACAGGGGGCTTGCTGGCTCACCGCAAGGCAGATCGAGGCAGCACGCCGCGCCATTGTTCACTACGTCAAGCGCGGCGGTAAGGTTTGGGTTCGCGTCTTCCCCGATAAACCGGCAACGTCAAAGCCAGCAGAGACCCGCATGGGCAGTGGCAAGGGCTCTGTGGACCACTGGGTTGCGGTGGTTAGACCGGGGAGGATCCTCTTTGAAATCGCTGGGGTTAAGGAGGAGACAGCCAAGGAGGCAATGCGCCTGGCCTCTAACAAACTCCCCATAGAAGCCAGATTCGTAAGCCGGGACCATCCAGAGGTTAGTTAAGCGTGAGGATCCAAGAGATTCGTGCTTTGAACACTGAGGAGCTTAAGAAGCAGCTCGCCGAGTCATATCGGGAGCTACTCAATTTGAGATTTCGCCTTGTTACCCGGCAACTAGCGAATTATCATGAGATCCGCAATGTAAGGAAGCGGATCGCCAGGATCAAGACCGTGCTCAGAGAAAGGGAGCTTTCGAGGGAGTGACGCCTTGGAGAAGCGTAAGAAAACCAAGCAAGGTCGTGTGATCAGCAACAAAATGGATAAGACCGTGGTGGTGGCTGTTGAAAGCTACAGGCCGCACCCGTTGTATAGGCGTGCCATGAGGCGTATCAAGAAATTTAAGGCCCATGATGAGCAGAACGCCTGCGGCCTGGGGGATGTGGTGCGGATAGAGGAAACTCGCCCTCTGTCAAAGGAGAAACGGTGGCGGGTGGTGGAGATACTCTCCAAAGGTGGAGGATCATGATCCAGCCCTATACCAGGTTGAGGGTGGCCGATAACACCGGGGCCAAGAGCATTATGTGCATCAATGTCCCCGGGGGGACAAGAAAGCGATATGCTCGGGTCGGCGATATAATCGTGGCATCGGTTAAGGAGGCAACCCCCGGCGGTGCGGTGAAAAAGGGTGAGGTGGTCCGCGCCGTGGTGGTGCGTACAGTAAAACCCTACCGGCGTTCCGACGGCTCATATATCAGGTTCGATGAGAATGCTGCGGTGATCCTGACCGATAAAAACAACCCTAAAGGGACTCGTATTTTCGGCCCGGTAGCCCGAGAGCTGAGGGACAAGAACTTTATGAAGATCCTGTCTCTAGCTCCAGAGGTGCTATGAGATGAAGATAAGAAAAGACGATACTGTGCTGGTCATTGCCGGAAAGGATAAAGGGAAGAAGGGGAAGGTGCGCCGAGCCTTGCCCGAGGAGAGCCGGGTGATAGTGGATGGCGTTAATACGGTGAAGCGTCACATGAGACCGCGGGGAACAGTGAGGCAGGCGGGCATTATAGAGCGGGAGGCCCCCATCCATATATCCAATGTGATGCTCATCTGCAGCAAATGCAATCACCCCACTCGCATTGGCTTTCGCCTCTTGGAAGATGGAAAAAAGATAAGGATATGCCGCCACTGTAATGAGGTGATCGACTGATGTCTCGAATAAAGGAGAGATATCAAAAGGATGTCTTGCCCGCTCTGATGAGCGAGTTCGGCTATAAGAGTGTGATGGAGGCACCTCGACTGCAGAAAATCGTTATCAACATCGGCCTGGGGGAGGCAACACAAAATCCCCGCGCCCTTGAAGCAGCAGAAAAGGATATAGCCACCATCACTGGGCAGCACCCGGTAATCACCAGGGCCAAGCGATCGGTCTCCGGTTTTAAGGTGCGTAAGGGTATGCCCATAGGAATGATGGTAACACTGCGGGGCAATCGGATGTATGATTTCTTCGATAAACTGGTGAACGCCACCCTTCCCCGCATTCGCGACTTTCAGGGGACGCCGAGAAACTCCTTCGATGGCAGAGGGAACTACAGCTTGGGATTAAGGGAGCAGATTATCTTCCCTGAGATCGAATATGACAAGGTAGATAAGATTCGAGGGCTGGAAGTCTCAATTATCACCACCGCCCGAACCGACGATGAAGGGAGGAGGCTTCTCAAACTCCTAGGCATGCCGTTCCAGCATGTTTAGGGGGTGCTTTAGGCTCTTGGACCAAAAAGAGGATTCAGGTCTCTTTAGAGACCAGCGCAACGGGCGATAAAATGGCAAAGGTATCTAAGATTGTAAAGTCCCAGCGCCCTCCCAAATATAGGGTGCAACAGAGGAACCGCTGTAGCCTTTGTGGCCGACCGCGGGCCTATATCCGTCAGTTTGGGCTTTGTCGCATCTGCTTCAGGCAGCTGGCTCTGGAGGGCAAGTTGCCCGGGGTGAAAAAGTCCAGTTGGTAGTTGTTGCCCTGAGGAGCGGTGAGAGTGTTTAGAAAAAGAGGTTGAGAAGGATGATCGACCCCATAGCCGACATGCTAACTCGCTTGAGGAATGCTGTCCTCGCCCGACACGAATTTGTACTCGTGCCCGCTTCAAAAATGAAGCTTTCCATCGCCAAGATCCTGAAGGATGAGGGCTTTATCCGGGATTACGAGGTCCTGCGGGGCAAGCCACAGCGGATGCTCAAGATATACCTTAAATATACGGATAAGAAGGAACCTATACTCACCGGCCTCAAGCGGGTGTCCAAGCCGGGGCTCAGGGTGTATGTACAGCGGACTGAGATCCCTCGCGTCTATGGCGGGCTTGGCATAGCTATTCTGTCCACCCCCAACGGGGTGATGACCGGTGAGCAGGCGTGGCGGCAAAAGGTTGGCGGTGAACTATTATGTTACGTATGGTGATACTATGTCGCGAATAGGTAAAATGCCCATCCCTTTACCTCAAGGGGTTAAGGTTCAGATCAAAGGGAACGAGGTGACGGTGAAGGGTCCCAAGGGAGAGCTGTCCCGTTCCTTTAACCCAGAGATCTCTATTTCCCTGGATGATGGCACCATCACCGTCTCTCGCCCCAGCGACGATGGCATTCACCGCTCGCTTCATGGGCTGACCAGGAGCCTCCTGGCCAACATGGTGGAGGGGGTGAGCAAGGGTTTTCAGAAGGACCTGGAGCTTGTTGGTGTCGGCTATAGGGCGCAAAAGGTGGGGGAGAAGGTGGAGATTCAGGTGGGCTACTCCCACCCAGTGGAGATCGAGCCCCCTTCAGGGGTGACCATTGTGGTGGCCGGAGCACAGCGTATTAGCGTTCAAGGGATCGATAGGCAACTGGTGGGCGATGTAGCGGCTAAGATTCGCGCGGTGCGACCCCCCGATCACTACAAAGGTAAGGGGATAAGATACGTGGGGGAGAGGGTTCGCCTCAAGCCAGGGAAATCGGGGAAGGTTGGCGCCAAGAGGTAAGGATGCCTGGGAAAAAGGACGCTAGCGCAGCACGAATAAGGAGGCACGTGCGGGTGAGGAGTAAGGTCTCGGGCACCGCTTCAAGGCCCCGGCTGTGTGTCTTCCGTAGTCTAGACCATATTTACGCTCAGGTGATCGACGATGACCGCGGTCACACCCTAGCCTCAGCATCAACCCTGGATCCAGAGGTGAGGTCGGAGGCTGGGGCAAAACCTAAGGTGGAGGCGGCCAAGCTGGTGGGCCAGCTGGTGGCCCAGCGAGCCCTGGAGCAGGGAATGGCCACGGTGGTGTTCGACCGAGGCGGATATAAATATCACGGCCGGGTAAAAGCCCTGGCTGAGGCAGCTAGAGAGGCGGGGTTGAAATTCTAGACCGGCGCGCTGCGGGATAGGCAGGCGTGGAGCTCATAAATGGAGAGGAACGATACAGGCGAGCAAACCCTAAATGAGAAGCTTGTCCACATAAATCGGGTGGCCAAGGTGGTGAAGGGGGGTAGGCGATTCAGCTTTACCGCGTTGGTTGTCGTCGGCGACGGTAAGGGACAGGTTGGCGCCGGATTGGGCAAGGCCAGGGAGATACCGGAGGCCATCCGCAAGGCAGGTGCCATTGCCCGCAAGCAAATGATCAAGGTGCCGATGAAGGATGGTACCATCCCATACCAGGTGGTGGCCAAGTATGGGGCAGCAACGGTTCTGCTCAAGCCAGCAGCCCCAGGAACAGGGCTGATCGCCGGTGGCGGGGTACGCGCGGTGCTTGAGGTTGCCGGGATTACCGACATCCTCACCAAATCTCTGGGTAGTTCTAATGCGATGAATGTGGTCAGAGCCACCTTATTGGGCCTTCGCCAGCTCAAGGACCTTAATGAGGAAATAGCGAAGCGGAAGGCAAAGCCAGCGTAGGAGATGTCCGTTGGGTAAACTGAGGATCACCTGGGTGAGAAGCAGCATTGGCTGCCCGAGAGATCAGCAAGGCACAATTAAGGCCTTGGGTTTCCGCCGTCTCAACCAGACCATCGAACAGGACGACTCGCCATCGATTAGGGGTATGATCTTTAAGGTAAAGCATCTGGTCAAGGTGGAGGAAAACGGTGAGGCAAAATGAACTAGCCCCACCTCTGGGAGCGAAACACAAGAGAAAGCGAATAGGGCGGGGCCTTGGCAGTGGCCATGGCACCAGCGCAACTAAAGGCACCAAGGGGCAGAAGGCGCGCACCGGATTTACTTTGCGCCCCGGCTTTGAGGGAGGACAGCTTCCCTTGATCAAACGCTTGCCCGAGAAGAGGGGCTTTACCAACTTCTTCAGGACAGAATACACCACCATAGACCTCTATCGCCTCAATATCTTTGAGGAGGAGAGCGAGGTAACACCCCAGAGGCTGGTGGAAGAGGGACTGGTCAAGTCGCTGAAGAAGCCGATAAAAATCCTGGGCGACGGCGAACTCAAGAAGCCGCTCATTGTGAAGGCCAATAAGTTCACCGAAACGGCAAGGAAAAAGATCGAGGCTGCTGGGGGAAAGGCGGAGGAGATCGGTGGTAACTAAGGCAGGGCAGACAACCAGGCCCAGGCTAATTCAGGCGATGATCGACGCTTTTGGCCAGGCTGACCTGAGGCGGAAGATACTGCTGACCCTGGCCCTTCTGGTGGTTTTCCGCTTCGTGGCCCACATCCCCATCCCCGGGGCCAATCTGGAGGCCATGAGAGAGTTCATAAGCGGGGGTACAGGGGCCGGGGCGCTGGTGGGGATGGTGGACCTATTCAGCGGCGGGGCGATGAGGAATCTGAGCATCGCCGCTATGGGGGTCTACCCCTATATCACTGCGGTGATCGTCATGCAGCTCCTGCTGCCGGTGATCCCCCGGCTTCAGGCAATAGCCAGAGAAGGCGAGGCGGGGAGAGCCAAGATCAACCAGTATACTCACTGGCTAACCGTGCCCCTGGCTATGCTCCAGGCTTATGGCCAGTTGATTATGCTCCAGACGGTGAGCACAACTCACGGGCCTATTATCAGCAATATCGGCCTTTCTGGGGCTAATCTACTCCCCACCGTAGCCATGGTGATAGCCATGACCGCAGGGACGATGTTCCTCGTCTGGTTGGGGGAGCTAATCACCGAATATGGCATCGGCAACGGCGTCTCGCTGATAATCTTTGCCGGCATCGTCTGCACTTTGCCCCAGCTCATCGGACAAGGGGTATTGGCGGAGCAGGCCGGAGGGGGTCTGCTGAGCTTATTGGTATTCCTGGTTCTGGCCCTGGTCATCATAGTCGCCATCGTCATCTTCACCGAGGCTCATCGCCGCATCCCGGTGCAGTATGCCCGTAGCCTGTTTCGCGGGGGGAGGATGTATCGCCAGTCGGGTGCCACTCATATTCCGATGCGAGTAAACTCGGCAGGGATGATTCCGCTCATCTTCGCCATGGCGCTACTGACCCTTCCCGGCGTGGTCGCCAGCTTCTTCGCCGGCCCGGTAGGGCAGGAGAATTTCGCCAATACCATTGTGAATCTTTTTGCCCAGGACAGCGGGCTTTATTGGGCTCTGTACTTCTTCCTGGCTATTGGCTTAACCTTCTTCTACACCGTGGTGATCTTTCAGCAGCAGAACCTGGGGGAGACCTTGCAGCGGCAGGGCGCCTTCGTGCCCGGGATCCGCCCCGGCAAGCCCACCCAGCAATATCTCAATAGGGTGCTCACCAGGATCACCTGGGCCGGCGCCCTTTTCCTGGCCTTGGTGGCGGTATCGCCCTTCATCATTGAACAGGTAACCAATATTCATACTTTGGTCTTTCCCGCCATAGGCGCCATAATCGTGGTCGGTGTCGCCTTGGATACTATGAGACAACTGGAGGCCCAGCTCCTGATGCGCCGCTACGAGGGCTTTCTCAGGTAGGAGGTTTGGTATTGCGCATTGTGCTTTTGGGCGCTCCAGGCTCGGGGAAGGGGACTCAGGCCGGGGCCATTTCCCAGAGGCTGGGCATCGCCCATGTGGCCTCCGGCGACCTTTTCCGGGAGGCACAGAATAGAGGGGATGATCTGGGACAGCAGGTGAAATCTTATATGGAACAGGGGCTATTGGTTCCCGACGAAATAGTCATTAGAATGATCCTGGAGCGGCTCGCAGCCCCGGACTGTGCACCAGGGTATATCCTCGATGGCTTCCCCAGAACCCTGGAGCAGGCAAAAGCGCTGAACCGGGCTCTTGGGAAAAAAGGCGAGGCAGTGGACCTGGTATTATGGGTGGAGGTTTCCACCGAGGAGTTGGTGCGGCGGCTGAGCGGTCGCCTCATCTGCCGGGACTGCCAGACACCCTATCACCAGGTGAACTCACCGCCGAAGGTGGCCGGCAGGTGCGACCGCTGTGGAGGCGAGCTTTACCAGCGCCCCGATGACTCGCCGGAGACGGTGAGGAAGCGGATCGAGGTCTACTTTAAGCAGACGGCGCCGCTTTTGGACTACTATAGAAAAACAGGGAAAACGGTGAAGGTAATAAACGGCGAGGGAGATATTGAGGAGGTTGAGGACAGAGCGATTGCAGCGCTAGAAGGGCAATGGGGATAATCATCAAATCGCCGAGCGAGATCGCTATTATGCGCCGGGCGGGGAGGATTGTGGCAGCTGTCCTTGAGGTATTGGTGAAAAGGATTGAGCCGGGCATGATGACCGAGGAGCTGGATGTCATAGCCGCTGAGGAGCTGAGCCGGCATGGCGCTATCTCCTCCTTCAAAGGCTACCACGGCTTCCCGGCCAACCTGTGCGTTTCCATCAATGACGAGCTTGTCCACGGCATCCCGGGGAAGCGGGTAATCCAGGAGGGAGATATTGTCTCGCTGGATGTAGGAGCGTTTTTTCAGGGCTTTCACGGCGATGCTGCCATCACCATTGGCATGGGAAGGATAAGCCCCCAGGCGGAGGCGCTGCTCCAGGCCACTGAGGGAGCGCTAAAAGCGGGAATCGCTGCCGCCCGTAGCGGTGCCCGTATCGGGGATATCTCAGCGGCGATTCAATCCTATGTTGAGTCTCGAGGGTTCTCACCGGTGCGTGAGTATGTGGGGCATGGCATCGGCCGGGAGATGCACGAAGACCCGCAGATACCGAATTTCGGCTCGCCGGGGCAGGGCCCCCTCCTCCAAGAGGGGATGGCCCTGGCCTTGGAGCCTATGGTCAATGCCGGGGGGTGGCGGACAAAGGTGGCGGATGACAGGT
>CAYSLE010000034.1:0-10694 GCA_964431905.1 uncultured Dehalococcoidales bacterium
ATTCCGGCATCCCCCATCAATGCCAGCACCGGGCACTTCTTGGTCTCGGGGTCGGCGAAGGCGGCGCCGATGGCCTGGCCAACGCCATGGCCGACACCGGCCTGCTCCGAGGCGTCCATCACCTGCCCGGAGTAGCGGGCGCGGATGAAGGCCGGCATGTAGTCGGACATGGTATAGCCATCGATCATGATACGGTTCCGGCCCCGGTAGCGCTCTTCGCAGAAGTCCCAGATTGCCTTGGCCAGATAGCCGAAGTGGACTGGCTTGTGGTTCTTATACTTTTCCGCCTTTGCCATACGCTCTTTGTAGCCCTCTTCCTGGGTGGCGGTGGCCTTCTTGGTCCACTCCTCCCGGCCTTTAGGCGGCTTCATCTTGTTACCCTTAATGTAGTCGATCATCTGCCGCAGCACCACCTTGGGGCTGCCCACAATGGCGACTTCAGTGGGGAAGTAGGTCCAGATGTGCTCTGCCGCCTCGTTTATCTGGATGGCCCGGGGCCATCCCCCGCCATAGCCATCGAAGAAGCCCACCTTCATTCCAATGGTTATCAAGAGGTCGCTCTCCCGGAGCGCATCACGGGCGGTTCGGGAATCGAGATACAGCGGGTGGTCTTCCGATAGCGCCCCTCTGGCTATCCTCCGGTTGGAGACCGGTATCCGGGCCAGCTCAACGAACTCCTTCAGCTCAGGAGCGGCATTGGCCCAGTGGGCTCCGTCGCCAGCCATGATGGCAGGCCTTTCTGCCTCCCAAATGAGCTTTACCGCCCGCTCGATGAGCTGCGGGTCTCCGCCGGCTACCAGCGGTTTTGGCGTCTCATCCCCCCGCCATTTCTCGGTATAGAGGGCGTTCTGCCCAAACATCAACCCTGACAGAGTGCTCATCGGCACCGGAGTGAGCAGCCCCTGTAGTGGGAACTCCAGGGCGATGGGCGCCTTGGGATATATCTGGGAATCCTTAAATGCCTTGGTGATGTAATGCTTATACATGTTGGGCTCGAACAGCCGCTGTGTCCACTTGGTGATATGGCGGAAGAGATCATCTACGTAGGAGGGCTGAATAGTATAGGTTCTGTCATGGACGTGTTCCACACCGCCAAGGAGGAGGATAACCGGCGAGCAGCTGATGAAGGACTGCTGAGCAGCGCTGACGGTGTTGGCCACCCCTGGGCCCACGGTGGCGAAGGCCACCCCCGGCTTCCTGGTTACCTTAGAATACGCTTCGGCAGCATACACCGCTGACTGCTCATGGCGCATGGTCACGATCTTTATCCCGGCCTCGCTCATGCCGTCAACAAGCTGCCAGATGTGCCCCCCGTGAACCCCGAAGGCTACCTCTACCCCTTGCTCTCTGAGGACCTGGCCGACGTACTGCGAGGGGTAGGGATACATCTCCCGCATACCCAGGGGGACTTCTTTCTTCGCTTCAGTAGCCACCTTCTTACTCCTTTCTTCCTAGAGTGAATCCCAAAAGTTTCGTCAGCCTTATGTTGATGATCTTTGTTTCACCTCCTTCATCGATGAGTGGGCGCGATTCCCTGTGGCCGTTATAGCGATTGCGATATAGTAAGCTATGTGGGGTTTAAGCGTGGGACTAATGTAGCATGCAATACTACAGTTTGTCAAGGAGTTGACTTTTCGCGGCGCATTGGTTACTTTTGCTTCACCAAGCATAATAGAGGAGTCAAAAATGGGTATGGCGCTGGACGGCATTCGCATTCTGGACATGACCCTGGGCCAGCAGGGGCCGGTGGCCACTATGATGCTGGCCGACATGGGGGCTGATGTAATCAAGGTGGAGGACCCCGTTATCGGCGACCCAGGGCGATACCTGCACTCCATTCTGGGGGTCAAGGTGCCACTTAATTTCTACTTCGAGAACAACAATCGCAACAAGAGAAGCATAACTGTGAACCTGAAGAAGGAGAGGGGCAGGGAGATCGTTTACCGGCTGGTGCAGAAGTCGGATGTCTTTGTCACAAACTATCTCCGTGACACCGTGGAAAGCCTGGGGATGGACTACCGGACCCTTTCCCGGCATAACCCGGGCATTATCTACGCCGTCGGCTCCGGCTTCGGACCGATGGGCTCCGACTCCAACAAAACGTGCCTCGATATTGCGGCCCAGGCCAGGGGCGCTGTATGGAGCATCTCCGGTGAGCCGGATCAACCTCCGGTGCTGGTGGGTGGCGGGATGGCCGACCAGGTTGGCGCTGGGCTGCTGGCCTATGGCATAGTGCTGGCCCTTTTCGCCCGGGAGCGCACCGGGTTGGGTCAGGAGGTGGATGTCTCCCTGTTGGGGGGTCAGGCGTGGCTGGGTGCCCTTGGCCTTCAGCAGTACCTTTTCTATGGTGAAATCCAGGCGCTGAGCCGGGTATCCCGGGCGGTAGCTCCAAATCCGCTGTGGAATATCTACCGCACCGGGGACGGCAGGTGGCTTTGCCTCGCCATGTTGGCCTCCGATGTCTACTGGTCGGGCTTCTGTAGAGCGATGGGACTGGTGGAGTTGGAGAACGATCCCAGGTTCGAATCCCATACCGCCAGGGCGGAGCATGCCGGGGAGCTGATCTCTATTTTGGATGAGCGCTTTGCCGCGGGGACCAGGGAGGAGTGGATTAAGCGGTTTTCCGAACAGGACCAGCTTCTGGAGCGGAAGCTCATCTGGGAACCGGTCAATGACTACGCTGAGCTGGCGGCTGACCCCCAAATGTATGCCAATGACTATATAGTGGAATTCAACCACCCGGCGAGGGGTAGGGAAAAGCGGGTGGGTATTCCGGTCAGGTTGGGCCAGACCCCGGGTGCCATCAGGAACCCGGCCCCAGAGCTGGGTCAGCATACCGAGGAGGTGCTCCTGGAGGTTGGCGGCTATACCTGGGAGGAGATTGAAAAGCTGAGAAGGGAGGAGGCGATCTGAGATGCGCATCACCCTTATCGGACAGGCTGCCTTCGGTGAGGCGGTTTTGAAGGCGCTCCTGGAGAGGGGGGAGGTGGTGGTGGGGGTCTATGTCCCCCCCGATGTGCCCGGGAGGCGGGACCCGCTGAAGGAACTGGCGCTCTCAGCGGGAATCCCGGTCTTTCAGCCGCCCCGGATGCGAGCCCCCCAGGTCTGTGCTAGCTACAAGGAGCTTGACCCGGACCTGGGGGTCATGGCCTTCGTCACCGATATCGTGCCAGAGGCCATTCTGAGCTGCCCCCGGCTGGGGACCATCCAGTACCACCCATCGCTCCTTCCTAAGCACCGTGGCGCCAGCGCCATCAACTGGGCTATCATCAACGGCGATAGCAGAACCGGGCTCACCATCTTCTGGCCCGATAAGGGCATCGATACCGGTCCCATCCTGCTCCAGAGAGAGGTGGCCATTGACCCCGATGACACCGTAGGCTCCCTTTACTTCAACAAGCTTTTCCCTCTGGGGGTCGAGGCCGTAATGGAGGCGGTGGAGGCGGTAAAAACGGGCACCGCGCCTCGCCTTGCCCAGGATGAGTCCCAGGCTACCTATGAGCCCCCTTGCCGAGAGGAGCACGCTATTATCCAATGGGCACAACCGGCATCCCAGGTGTATAACCTGATTCGGGGGACTAACCCTCAGCCTGGGGCCACCACCTATTTTGGGGGCGGAAAGCTCAAGATATTTGACTGTGAACTCCATCCCTCTGTCCGGCAGGCGAACCCGGGGGAAATCATTGCGGTGACCGATGAGGGCTTCCTGATAGCTGCGCTCGGTGGGGCGATTCTGGTGAAAAGGGTGCAGCCCTCAGGCTCGCCAAAAATAGCAGCGTCGGAATTCGTTGCTTCAGCCAAACTGGAGGCGGGGGCAAGGCTGGGGAAATGAGACCACCTCCACATCTTTTGACTTTCCCTATGGTGTCTGTTAAGATAAAAATAGCGGAACTAAGGAGGTATTATTGTGGCAAAAGGGCTAGCTCGGGTAAAAGAGCTATATAAGAATCGGGGTCAGCGGGCCAGAAAGCTGAGAGGCGACGGCAATAAGGTTATAGGCTACATCTGCTGCTATCCACCAGTGGAGTTGATAACAGCGGCCGGGTTTATACCCTACCGCATCACCGGAAGCCTGGAGCCGATAACCGAGGCCGATGCTTACCTTGAGACCCTTATGTGCCCCTACGTTCGCAGCTGCCTCGACCTGGGGCTCAAAGGAAAGTATGACTTCGTCGATGGTGTGATCTGGCCTCATACCTGTGACAACGTGCAGAAGACCTATGACATCTGGAAACACTACGTTCCCCACGCCTATTTCAAGTATTTGGATGTCCCGCACATGACCGACCCCTCCTCTTTTGAGTTTTTCACCAAAGAGCTTGATGTGGTAAAGGAGAGCCTCGAGGAGTTTGCCGGGGTTAAGATCACCGAGGAGCGCCTTAATGACGCCATTGCCGCCCACAATGAAAACCGGGCGCTGCTGCGCCAGCTAACCGGGCTGAGGAAGCAGGACCCGCCCCTCATCTCCGGCACCGAGATGACCCAAGTGATGATGGCGGTGATGAGCATACCGGTGGATGAAGCCAATGAGCTATTGGGAAGCGTCATCGAGGAGGTGAGCACCCGGAAGGGTGGCCCTCAGCGGAAATCGGCCCGACTCCTGGTCTACGGGGGCGAGATCGATGACACCGCCTTCATCAATTTGGTGGAGGAGTCCGGAGCCAACGTGGTCATCGATGACCTGTGCTTCGGCACAAGGTATTACTGGGATGATGTGGCCCTCGATGGCGACCCGTTGAAGAATCTGGCCGATCGTTATCTGGGCAAGATCATGTGCCCCCGAACCTATCGCCGTTCGCTGGGGACGCGCCAGCAGGACCTGGACAATAGGTTTGGCTACCTAAGGGATTTTGCCCAGAGCTTCAACGTAAATGGCGCCATCCTCTATGTTATAAGGTACTGTGATACCTTCGAGTTCGATGTCCCCGAGGTCAGGGACTACCTTCAGGATGCTGGCATACCCTGTCTCCACCTTGAGGATGACTACAGCTTGACCAGCATCGGCGGTTTCAAGACCAGGATACAGGCTTTCTTGGAGATGATAGGCTGATGTATAGAGGAGAAGGTCAATACAAGACCTCGGCCCGGCACTGGACCAAGTCGGCGAAGAAGGTGCGGGGACTGGTCAAGGATATGTATACCCGGGCCTTAACCGAGGAGAAGCCGGTGGCTTGGGTCATGCTGAGCATGATCAACGAGCTCTTCGTGGCCATGGATGTTTTACCCGTCTATCCTGAGAACTATGCCGGGCTGTGCGCTACCAAGAGGGTTGCCGAGCCCTTTATGGAGCGGGCGGAGGCCGATGGCTTCTCCAATGTCACCTGTAGCTATGCCCGGATCGGCCTGGGCTATGCCGGGCTATGGCAGGATACTGGACAGATTCCCGATTTCGCCCCCGATGGCGGCATGGCCAAGCCGGCCATGCTGGTGGGCTCCAGCGCGGCGTGCGACACCAGGTATAAGTGGTTCCAGTCCTTCTCTCGATACCTGGACGTCCCCTGTTATAACTTCGACATGCCTATCCCCCCGGCGGGGGGCACTCGCCGCCCCGAAACCATGTTCCACTATCTGAACTATGTTATTGCCCAGCTACGGGGGCTCATCGCCTTCATGGAAAAGACACTGGGCAAGAAGATGGACTGGGATAAGCTGGATGAGGTGGTGCGCCGTTCGCAGAAGACCAATGCCCTGTGGTATGACTCCTTCATTCTCGCCGCCTCCGCTGAGCCCTGCCCCATGCCTGCTGAGGACGCCTTGAACAACTTCGTCCCTGCCTTCTTTATGTCGGGGTCGGTGGAGGCCCTGGAGTTCTACCAGGGGCTTTATGATGAGGTAAAAGAGCGTGTGGACAAGAAGATAGGCATCATCCCCGAGGAGAAGTATCGCCTCATCTGGGGAGGGGGGCTGCCCCCGTGGCATACCATGGACATCTTCAACTATGTCGAGGAGCGGGGTGCGATTTTCGTCTATCAAACATCCTATCAGCCCTTTGCCCCGGTGGAGCTGCCCGATAGCGTCACCGATCCCCTGATGCGCATGATCCTGATGAGAACCGTGCCGGCGGGGGTGCGCATTGCCCAGGAAAGAGGGGGGCCGCGGCAGCGAATAGGCGGCTTCTCTGGGCTGACCAGCCCTGTGTTTTTTGTCGAGCCCTTCAACGCTCAGGGTGTGGTGATGAGCATGCTGCGCTCGTGTCGGGGCACCACCATTGGTCAGCTCTACCAGAAGCGCCTGCTTGAGGAGCGTTCTCCGGTGCCGGTGCTCATCCTGGAGAGCGATATGTGCGATGTTCGCGACCACTCTGAAACTGAGTGGAAGACGAAGCTGGACGCCTTCTTTGAAACTATGGAGGCGAGGAAGAAGATTTCGTAAAACCCAACTAAGGGGGGAGTGATGACTGAAGAGAAGAAGCCCGAGATAAAGAAGACATCGGCGAGGAAATGGACTGAATCGGCGAGGAAGGTGCGGGGAGTGGTGGCTAATATGTATTTACGCGCCTTAACCGAGGAAAAGCCAGTGGCCTGGGTTATGTTTTCTCTGGTAAACGAGCTCTTCGTGGCCATGGACATCTTACCTGTATACCCTGAGAATTATGCTGGGTTGTGTGCCACCAAGAGGATCGGCGACCCCTTTATCCAAAGGTCGGAGGCCGATGGCTTCTCCAACGTCACCTGTAGCTACGCCCGGATCGGCCTGGGCTATTCCGGGCTGTGGCAGGATACCGGACAGATACCCGAGTTTGCACCCGATGGCGGCATGGCCAAGCCGGTGATGATGGTGGGCTCGAGCCTGGCGTGCGACACCAGGTATAAGTGGTTCCAGGCCTTCTCTCGATACCTGGATGTTCCGTATCATGCCTTCGACACGCCCAATCCGACCGTGTTTGAGGCTTCTCGCCCCGATGTCCGGGAGCAGTATATCAAATACAACCTTTCCCAGCTTCGGGGGCTGGTGGCCTTTATGGAGAAGCATTCGGGCAAGAAGATGGACTGGGATAAGCTGGACGAGATCGTACGCCGGGGCGAGAAGACTTACAAGCTGTGGTTCGATGCCTATATGATGGCGGGCCGTGCCGTGCCCTGTCCCTTCCCTGCCGAGGATTCCTTCAACTGCTTTGTCCCCGCCTTCTTCTGTATGGGGGAGCAGGCGGCCCTGGACTTCTACCAGGGGCTCTACGATGAGATCAAGTACCGGGTGGACAATAAGATCGGCAGCATCTCTGAGGAGAAGTATCGCCTGCTCTGGTCTGGAGGGCTGCCGCCGTGGCACACCATGCAGATCTTCAACTATGTGGAGGAGCGTGGGGCCGTGTTCTGTTTCCAGGCGGTCTATCTGCCTTTGGAGCCGGCGGGCCTCCCCGACCGCATTACCGATCCCCTGGAGCGGCTGATTCGGAATAGGTATGAACTCGCCCTCAGGCGGGTCGAGCGCGATAAGCAGCTGGGCATATATGGCTGCTGCAACTTCGTTGGCCTGGGCAATCCTTTGCTCTTCGTCGACGATTTTAAGGTGGATGGGGTGGTGATGCACTGGCTCCGCTCCTGCCGCGGCACCACCATCGGCCAGATCTATACCAAGAACCTTCTGGAGGAGCGCTCCAATGTACCCACCCTCTTCCTCGAAAGCGATATGTGTGATGTCCGCGACTACTTCGAGGCTGACTGGAAGGTGAAGCTCAACGCATTCTTTGAGACCCTGGATGCCAGGAAACGGGCGGGAAGCTGATAAGGGCGTGTGAGGTCTTGCCATGTATTTCGCCGGTGTTGATATCGGTTCCACCATGACCAAGGTGGTGATCATGGATGAGGTGGTCCTGGCCTCGGTAATCGGGCCTACCGGTGCCGAGCACCGCCGCCTGGCTAACAAGGTGATGGAGGAGGCACTGGAGCGAGCCAGCCTCTCTTTCGATGATCTCTCCTACATAGTGGCTACCGGCTACGGCAGGATTAATGTCCCCTTTGCCGACAAGCAGATCACAGAGATAACCTGCCACGCCAAAGGGGTCTCCAGCCTGTTCCCCACGGTTCGCATCGCCATCGACATCGGGGGGCAGGATGCCAAGGGGATCAAGATCTCCAAGGGCAGGGTTATCGATTTTGTCATGAACGATAAGTGTGCCGCTGGCACCGGCAGATTCCTCGAGGTCATCGCCGATACCCTGGGGCTTAAGCTGGATGAGATGGGGAAACTATCCTTGAAGTCCACAACCAAGGTCAAGATCAGCAGCACCTGCACCGTGTTTGCTGAGCAGGAGGTGGTGTCCCGCATTGCCGAAGGTGTTCACATCGAAGACATATTAGCCGGGCTTCACGACGCCATTGCCTCTAGGGTATATCGAATGGCGGAAAAGCTGAAGATCGAGCGAGATGTGGTGCTTACTGGAGGGGTGGCCAAGAATGTCGGTGTGGTAAAGGCTATGGAGGAATACGTTGGGTTTCCGGTTCTGGTTCCTGAGGAGCCACTGCTTACCGGGGCCATAGGCGCCGCTATATTGGGCAAGGAACTGACCATGAAGGCGCTGGAGAGTGGGAAGCCCATTGAAAGAGGAGCACGCCGCCTGGAGGAGGCCACTTTCTTCAAATAGGGGTAGATAATGGCATATTTCATAGGCATCGATGTTGGCTCAGTAACCACCAAGGCTGCCATTATTCAAGATGGCGAGCTTATCGTTTCCCATGTCATACCATCCTGGGCAAACTATAAGAAGGCCGCTCAAAAGGTGGTAGAGGAGATTCTGGCGAAGGCTGGGTTATCCCTTAGCGATATAGCTCACACCATAGCTACCGGCTACGGGGCCGGTAACGTGGATTTTGCCGGTGAACGGGTCACCGACATATCCTGCTGCGCCCGGGGGGTTCACCACCTGTTCCCTTCGGTGAGAACGGTTATCGACATCGGGGGCCAGGCGAGTAAGGTTATCCGGGTGAATGATGAGGGGCGGGCGACCAACTTTGTGGTCAGCGAAAGGTGTGCCGCAGGGAGCGGTCGTTTCCTGCAAATCATCGCTCGCGTCCTACAGGTCGATATAAAGGATATCGGCCCACTTTCCCTCAAGTCGAAAAACCCTGTCACCTACACTACCGGCTGTGCCGTATTCGGGGAATCGGAGGCGATATCGCGGGTGGCTGAGGGCACCCCCAAGGAGGATATTGTGGCCGGCGTTCATAATGCTATCGCCGCTAAGGTCTCCAACCTCACTGATAGGGTTGGGCTGGAGAAGGATTGTGCCCTGACCGGCGGCGGTGCCCTGGACGTGGGCTTGGTGAAGCGAGTGGAGGAGAGGCTGAAGGTTCGTCTCCTGGTGCCACCCCAGCCTCAGGTCACCGCTGCCTTCGGCGCAGCCCTCCTGGCTGCGGAGAGGGCTCCGGCCCGGGCCTGACCATCGCCCCGGGCACCCTGTCATAGTCCCTGCTTCTTATACTCCTGCGCCAAATTGACATAAGCCAAGATACCCGTCTTTATCCTCGCTATTTGTTCCGCCGTCACCTCCCCCTTGATTTCTGCGGGCACACCAGCAACAAAGGACATATCCGGGATATTCATCCCCTGGCCCACTAATGTATTGGCGCTGATAATGCAAAAATCGCCCACCTCGGCATTATCCAGAAGGGTGGCGTTGTTGCCGATGAGCACGTTGTTCCCGATGCGGTGGCAGTGAACCACCACGCTGTGCCCGATGTGCACATTATCGCCAATAGTCATCGGCGTTCCGGTGTGCACCACGCAGTTGTCCTCGATCTGGGTATTCTTGCCGATGGCTATTTTGGCGAAGTCGCCTCTGATCACCGTTCCCGGCCAGACGCTGGAGTTCTCCCCGATCTCTACGTCCCCAATGATATAGGCTGCTTCGCTGACAAAGGCCGATTCCGTCACTTGCGGCGTTTTATCGCCGAAGCCCTTGATCATTCGTCACCCCTTTTCCGTTCTTGGAGCCGTTTGATTTTGAAATGCCTCGATTTTAGGATGTCGGGCGTTTCCGCCCAATCACTAAGGCCCTCACCCCTTTATCCCCCTCTCCCTTAAGGAGAGGGGAAGATTTTTAGTAAGAGAGGCCCCGCCTCTCTTTGACTCTCCTCAGGGCAAAGTAGGGGCGTTTAAGAGGGGCGCTAGCCCCTCTTTCCAATCTCCTCCCCTTCCCCTTGCCAAGGGGAAGGGGACACAGGGGATGGGGTTATGCACTGTTGTTAAGGTGCTGTACTCCTGCTGGACAGCTCGCTCTTTGCGGTATCGTCATTAGGATAGCGCTATTATTCTTGGTGTCAAGAGGAAAGTCAGCTTGCCCCTGCCCTCCTTTTATGCTAGACTTCCCTATACGAAGGAGGCCGGAATGAAAGGTCGCGTCTTCTCCGGAGCCAGACCAACGGGTAGACAACACATTGGCAATTACCTGGGCGCTATCCAGAACTACGTCAAGCTCCAAGATGACTACCAGTGCATCTACTGCATCGTCGATATTCACGCCTTGACCACCCTTGAGGACACCCACAAGCTCCAGTATAACATCCATGAGATGATGCTCGACTGGCTGGCAGCAGGGCTCGATCCCCAGAGGAGCATCCTTTTTGTGCAGTCGCACGTGCCCCAGGTGATGGAGCTTCACACCCTTCTCAGCATGGTCACCCCCCTGGGCTGGCTGACCCGGGTTACCACCTTCAAGGAGAAGGCCAGGATGCAGCCTCACAATGTAAACTACG
>CAYSLE010000035.1:0-10528 GCA_964431905.1 uncultured Dehalococcoidales bacterium
GATAATCCAGAGGCCAGAAACGCCCTGGCGCTTTTCGCTGTGGCCCTGGGATTAGCCCGCCCTGAGAACCCCTACAAATTCGCCCCCGAGGATTGTCCCCTTTTCCCCGTTTTGGCAGAGCGGCTGGAGCAAGGCGGTGGAAAACTGCCCATCCCTGAACTCTACCACGAGCTTGCTTCGGGCTATGGCTTAACCTGGCCATTGATCACCCTCTATCTGCTGTGTTTTGTCTACCATAGAAGGCCTGAGGTTGAGCTTATGTTGCGGCCGGAGCACTTTGTATTCCTCCGCTCCGGAGAGAGGCCCCCCGGAGCGAGGCTCACCGGAGAGGCTGTCCCCCAGATATGGTGGAGCAGCGGGATGGAGGATGCCTTCGACAGTCTGTGCTGCATTGGAGAGCTTCCCTGGAATGCCATCTTCCCCTACGCTGGCCTCCTTTGCCAGCAACTGAGGCCAGTGGCAAATATAGAAGAGGTGGCAGCGCAAGAGGCATTGCTGCTGAGAAGGCTGGGAGAGCTTAGAATTAACATCCCTCGAGTTGAGGAGAGCCTTGACCTGCTATCGGCAAAGCTGGGAACGCCTCCCCAGGCCTCGCTCACGGCGCTGAGGCGTCTATCCCATATCGCCCAAAGCGAGGACTCGCTCGATTTCTATGCACTGGTCCAGAAGAACTATTCCTCCCCCGATGCCCTTGCTGATGACATCCTGCAATACCAGCGCCTCCTTACATTGTGCGATATTGCGCACGATGTGACCGCTGTGAAATCCTACCTTGACTGTGTCATCCTCCGCGACAGCGACACAGAGCTGGCTATGGATCGCACCACCATTGTGGAGCAGCTCAGCATGAGCAGTCTGTTGCCCAACATCCATCTCTGGGCCAGCGTAAAAGCCCTTTATGAGTGGTTCCAGTCCCGGTACCAGGCTATTTATGCAGCCCACCATCGCGATTATCATAACGAGATGGCCTCCTTGCGTCTTGTTCTCGATGACTCAAAGCCTGAGGTGGATGCTCTAAGACGGCTCAACTCTATCACCGAGCTGGGGGAGCCGGTGGCTAAGGAGCTAGTGGCTCAATATGATCCACTGCTCGCCCGAACCAGCCCGTGTGCAACCACGCAGGTCTCTTTGGAGCTTGAGCCTACTTGTTCCCACTGTAAGCTAGCCCTCACCGATGAGCCACCGCATAAAGAGGTGGAGCGTTTTATCCACCAGCTCAGGCAGGCGCTCAAGAAGCAGCAACGCCGCCTCGGCTCTGAGGCAGTGAGGCAAATCCTGGCTCAAAGTGGCCAAAGGCGCATCGACCGGTTTATCAAGGTGGTGCAAGCCAGTGAACTATCGCCCCTGGTCAACCTGCTTGACGATGAACTGGTGGATTTCCTGCGCCAGTTGCTGCAAGAGGCCCATATCGAGATTGAGTGGCGCCCGGCATTGGCCGAACTCACCGAGAAGTTTCCCTCTCTGGGCGAAGGCGATATCGACGCCGCTGCTGCTCAGTTTGCCCGTATATTGAAAAAGGCCTTCGCCAAGGCCAAGAGGGAGCATCCGGGTAAGAGTATCCGTATGAGCTTCAAGGAGTGACCCTAAAGAACTCATTTTCTACGGTGAAGAGCCGAGTGATAGAGAGCGTTCCCGATAGAGGTTAGCCAAAAGTGAAAATAATCGTCGGGCTGGGAAATCCAGGCAAATCTTATGCCAATAACCGCCACAATATCGGGTTTCAGTGCCTCGATTACTTTGCCCAAGTGCACCGCATCCCCATCAAAGAGCGAAAGCGGAAGGTGAAGTTGGGCATGGGCCAGGTGGCAGGGGTCCCCGTAGTTTTGGCCAAACCTCGAACGTTTATGAACATGAGCGGCGAGGCAGTGGGATGGCTGGTGCGCCAGTTCCAAGTTCCCGTTGATGACCTGCTGGTCATCTACGACGACCTCGACCTGCCTCTGGCAAAGGTGCGCATTCGCCGCAGCGGTAGCTCGGCGGGGCACAAGGGGGTTGAATCCATCATCGCTTCACTGGGAAGCCAGGACTTCCCTCGTATTCGCATCGGCATCGGTCGCCCGGATAATGGCGATGAGATCGCATATGTCTTGAGCGATTTCACCGCCCAGGAGAAAAGGCCCCTTGCCCAGGCCAAGGCCACAGTGGCCGACGCCATCTACTGCATCCTCACCGAGGGAATAGAGGTAGCGATGAGCCGCTACAACTGAATCTGCTTCCGCTTCTGTTGCCTCAAGTCAGACCAAGGTGCTATAATTCGCTCTAGTTTACTTGGAGAGGCTTTTGCCGATGAAACAGAGGCCTTTTATCTCCGTTATCGGCGGCAGCGATTGTTCCGAGGAGGAGGCACGGCTTGCCGAGGAGGTGGGCCGGGAGCTGGCCAGGCGCGGCGCTACCATCATCTGCGGCGGCCTGGATGGGGTGATGGAGGCGGCATGTCGCGGAGCGGCATCTCAAGGGGGAGCGACCATTGGCATCCTGCCCGGCGATAGCCGCAAAGACGCCAATCCCTATGTCCAGATTCCCATTGTCACCGGCATGGGCTATGCCAGAAACGCCATCGTCGCCAAATCCGGCCAGGCGGTGATCGCCATCGGTGGCAGCTATGGAACGCTCTCCGAGATCGCCTATGCCCTACAAAACCATACCCCTGTTATCGGGCTGAGCACCTGGTCGCTATCCAGAGGCGGTGAGGAGGACAAATCTATAGTTATCGCTCAAAGTCCGCTTGACGCTGTGGAAAAGGCCATCGCCCTAGCCAAGAAAGGAGGCAGAGGTGGCCGCCACCATTGATGTAGTGAGGGCCAGGGAGATACTCGACTCCCGGGGTAATCCCACGGTGGAGGTCGAGGTCAGGCTTGCCGACGGCAGCATGGGGCGGGCCGCGGTTCCCTCCGGTGCCTCTACCGGCGCCTACGAGGCGGTGGAGCTTCGCGACCGCGACAAAGGGCGGTTTGGCGGGCTGGGGGTGCTCAAGGCGGTTAAGAATGTCAATGAGAAGATCGCCCCGGCCATAATTGGCATGTCGGCACTGGAGCAACTGGCCATCGATGAACGCATGGTCGCCCTCGACGGCACCGTCAACAAACTAAAGCTCGGTGCCAACGCCATCCTCGGCGTCTCCCTGGCCGTGGCCCACGCCACTGCCGTTTCCAAGGGGCTTCCCCTATATCGATACCTCGGTGGCACCCAAGCCCGCACCCTGCCGGTGCCGATGATGAACATACTCAACGGCGGAAAGCACGCCGCCGATTCCACCGATTTTCAGGAATTCATGGTGCTCCCCACGGGGGCCAAAAGCTTTGCCCATGCCCTCCAGATGGGGGCTGAGGTTTACCAGGCGCTAAAGAGGGTGCTCAAGGGCAAGGGGCTTAATACCAACATCGGGGATGAGGGTGGATTCGCCCCTTCCCTCAGTGCCAATAAAGAGGCGGTGGAACTGGTGCTGGCCGCCATCGAGTCGGCGGGCTACAAGCCGGGCGCTGACTGCTTTATCGCCCTCGACCCGGCAGCCAGCGAATTCTTCGACGGTGGCAAATATACCCTGGCCAGGGAGGGCGTCACTCTCTCCAGCGCTGAGATGGTTGGCTACTATGTGAGGCTGGCCTCGGCCTACCCCATCATCAGCATCGAGGATGGGATGGCTGAGGACGATTGGCAAGGTTGGCGGATGCTCATGGAGGCGATAGGTAGAACGGTCCAGCTTGTCGGCGATGACCTCTATGTCACCAGTGTGGAGCGGCTCACCTGGGGCATCGCCCAGGGCGCTTCCAACTCCGTCCTGATCAAGCCCAATCAGGTGGGGACGCTGACCGAGACCCTTTCCGCCATCGACATGGCGCAGCAGGCGGGATGGACGGCTATCGTAAGCCACCGCTCCGGCGAGACCGAGGATACCACCATCGCCGACCTGGCCGTGGCCAAGAACACCGGCCTCATCAAGGCCGGAGCCCCCTGCCGCAGCGAGCGGGTGGCCAAATACAACCGCCTGCTCCGCATTGAGGAGGAACTGGGGGAAAGCGGTAGATACGCCGGCATAGGCGCGCTGTATAATTTGGGGAGGTAAGTAGTGTCTGCACTTAGGGAAACGCTTAAAATCATGCGGCGCAGCATAGCCCAGATCCTGCTCATTTATGACAAAAGGTCGACAGAATTGGGCAGTGGGTTCGTAGTAGTCAGTGATGGTTACGTTGCTACCTGTAGCCATGTGATACATCCCCAGAACATGCCTCATGGGGCGAAACTGGCAGTGTATCTTCCTGCAAAAGGGGAGGGGTTTCAGGCATCTATTGCATATGACAACAAGGATACGGATATTGCAATACTAAAGATCGAATGCCGAGACTTGCTGCCAGTTGAGCTAGGCGGCGATGCAGATGTAGATGAAGGTGATGATATTGCTTTTTATGGCTATCCACTAGATATTAATGTTCCTACCGCACATAAAGGAATAGTCTCAGCTAAGGGCAGTTATATGCGCCACGATCCTGAGAGTAATGCTAATCTTGAACTGCTGCAGATAGATGCTTCAGTAAATCGGGGCAACAGTGGCGGCCCATTATTTCTCCCTGATAATGGTAAAGTTGTTGGAGTTGTAAGCCAAAAGCTTGTCGCTAGTATCAGCGGCCAACCAGCTAAGGGTATGCTTGGAGTGACGGTACTAATTGGTGGGCGCGACTACGGGAAAGAAATAGACCAATTAAGAGAAGAGGTCACGCAAGCATTAAAACTTTTGCAACTGGGTATAGGCTACGCTATCTCGGTAGATTATTTGAAGGAAGGCTTAGTGCGGTTGGGAAAGATGATCTGATGACCACCATTGGCGTAACAACCAAAGCCCCTATAGAAGCCCTTGCGGCTGCGCTATATAATCTAGGCGAGTTATAGAGGGTGTCAATGGCATATGAGTTTTTGCTCGTCGACAAGGAAGGCTCCGTGGCAGTGGTCACCCTGAACCGCCCGGAGAAGAGGAACGCCCTCTCCATCGCCCTCAGGTATGAGATGGACGCCTGCCTCAAAGAGCTTGAGGCGGACGATGATATAAGCGTGGCTATCATCACCGGCAGCGGCACTGCCTTCTGCGCCGGCTTCGACCTCAGCGAGATGCGCTTCGATGACCCAGAGCACGTCAAGCGCTTTACTGAATCGTCAGATGTCTATCATCAGCGGCTGATGAATTTTAAGAAGCCCCTCATCGCCGCCATCAACGGCCCGGCCCTAGCCGGCGGCCTGGACTTGGCAGTGCTCTGCGATATCAGGATCGCCAGCGAGGGAGCCTCCTTCGCCCACCCTGAGATCAAGTTCGGCTCCCCGGTTCTCTTCACCGCCCTCAGCGACATCATCGGCGGGGGCCTGGCTCGGGAGCTGTGCTTTACCGGGAGGAGGATCGATGCCGCCGAGGCGCTTCGCATCGGGCTGGTGAACCAGGTTGTCCCCCGAGGCCGATTGCTTCAAGAGGCAAAGCGACTGGCCCAGACCATAGCCCAGGCCCCCAGAAGCGGGCTTGAGGCGACCAAGGCCATGATCGTCCAGTCCTCTGAGGCAGTGCGCGGCTGGCAGACTGGAGCCCAGGCCAGTGCCTTCACCGGCGTAGAGCAGGGGAAGTTGCCGCTAAGGAAGGCCAAATGACCACCATCGGCATTACCACCTCCGTCCCCATAGAGGTGCTTCTGTCCGCGGGCTATAAGCCCGTTGACCTGAACAATGTCTTCATCACCGACCCCGACCCAGAGAGGCTGGTCAGCATAGCCGAGCGGGCCGGCTTCCCCATCAACTGCTGCACCTGGATCAAAGGCATTTACGGCGTGGTTATGGAGCAGGGGATAAATAAGGTGATGTGCGTCACCACCGGCGATTGCTCCAATACCATTATGCTCATGGAGGTCTTCAGGCTAAAGGGGGTTAATGTCATCCCCTTCGCCTACCCTGACCATCCCGATATTTCACAAATGCAGCGCGCTCTAGAATCGCTCGCTGAGACACTGGGCACAACCGTGGAGGCGGCGGAAAAAGTCCGAAAAACGCTCGAAAGGAGGCGGCGGCTCGCCCATGAGTTGGACGAAATAACCTGGAGAGACGGCCTCATCAGCGGGTGGGAGAACCACTACTGGCTCGTATCAAGCTCCGATTTCAGGGGCGATCAGCACCAATACCAGCTCCAGTTGAGCCAACTGGTGGCCGAGGCCCAGGGGCGAAAGCCCTACCCCGATGATATGCTTCGCCTGGCCTATATCGGCGTGCCCCCTATCTTCGCCAGCGACCTTTATCGCTTTTTAGAGAGCCAGGGGGCGAGGGCCGTTTTCAACGAGATTCAGCGGCAATTCGCCATGCCCGGTGAAGCGAAATCGCTCGCCGAGCAATATGCAAGCTATACCTACCCCTACTCCATCTTCGACCGGCTGAAGGACATCCTCCCCCAGTTACGGGCCCGGCGGGTGGATGGCGTCCTTCACTATGTGCAGGCCTTCTGCCATCGTGGCATCGGCGACATCGTCTTTCGCCATAAGATCGACCTGCCCATTTTGACATTAGAGGGGAATAACGACTATACTCTCACCCAGCATCTGAAAACCAGGATCGAGGCTTTTCTGGATATGATCCGGCGCCGCGCCAGGTCACGGGCTACATTGAAACAGAAGGCATGATACCGAATTCTAGCTACATCGAGCAAGGAGGACAAAATGGCAACCAAGATCGGGATCAATGGATTTGGCAGGATCGGGAGGCAGGTTCTCCGGGCGGTCAATGAAAACCACGCGGGAAAGCTCGAGGTGGTGGCCCTCAATGACCTGACCGATACCAAGACCAACGCCCATCTGTTAAAGTATGACACTAACTATGGAGCCTACCCGGGTAAGGTGCAGGCAAAAGAGGATGCCCTAGTCGTCGATGGCAAGGCGGTGAAGGTGCTCTCAGAGCGCGACCCGGCGAAGATAGCGTGGCGGGACTACGGGGTTGAGGTGGTGGTGGAGTCCACCGGGCTCTTCACCGATGCCGCCAAGGCTGCGGCCCACCTCCAGGGGGGCGTCAAAAAGGTGATCATCTCAGCGCCAGCCAAGGGAGAGGATGTGACCATAGTCCTCGGCGTCAATGACCATCACTACAACCCCAAAAAGCATCGCATCCTATCCAATGCCTCCTGCACCACCAACTGCGTCGCCCCTGTGGTCAAGGTCCTCCATGAAGCCTTCGGCGTGGAAAAGGGGCTGATGTCCACCATCCACGCCTACACCAACGACCAGAGGATACTGGATCAGTTTCATGGCGACCTAAGGCGAGCGAGGGCAGCGGCCATGAATATCATCCCCACCACCACCGGTGCAGCCAAGGCGGTCACTGTGGTCATCCCCGAGCTCAAGGGAAGGCTTCACGGCATGGCCTACCGCGTGCCGGTAGCCACTGTTTCAGTGGTGGACTTCGTCGCCGATCTGAGCCGGGAAGCCAACGCTGAGGCAGTCAACGAGGCCTTTCGCAAGGCCGCTGCTGGCCCGTTAAAGGGCATCCTCGAGGTGTGCGAGGAGGAGCTGGTGAGCATCGATTTCAAGGGCAATCCCGCCAGCTCCATCGTTGATGCGCCGTCGACAATGGTGATCGCTGGCAATATGGTGAAGGTGGTGGCCTGGTATGACAATGAATGGGCCTATAGCTGCCGCGTCGCCGATCTAGTAGCCTTCATTGTCGAGAAGGGGCTTTAGAAATCCTGTGAAAAGGGCACCGATAGAGCTTAGTTATGGCACTTCCCGATCGAAATAAAGCGCTTAAGATGGAGAGGCCAGGGCGATGGAGGTTAATCGGCAAAGAACTCGCAAGGCATGCTCCCTTTACCGCTTTTGGCGCCCTCACCGGGATTGCCTTCATAATCATAGTAGTTTTCCCCGGTTTCCTCGGTCAAATTTCCCCGGTTTCTGAGACCATTTTTTACGTCCTGCATCCCGCCCATGTTTTATTGAGTGCCGTGGTAACCACCGCTCTATATAGACTGCGCGGTAAAGGGAGACTTTGGGCTGTGGTGCTGATCGGTTATACCGGGTCGATCGGCATCGGGACATTGAGCGATTCGATAATTCCCTATCTTGGGGAAGTATTTCTTGACCTACCCCGCACCGAAATCCACATCGGTTTTATCGAGGAACCGTTGCTGGTAAACGGTGCCGCCCTTTTGGGCGTTGCCATCGGCTACTGGAGAACGATAACGAGGTTTCCCCACGCCGGCCATGTGTTGGTCAGCACCTGGGCCTCATTATTCCACATCATCATGGCCTCAGGCCTAACACTAAACTGGATTCAGATTCTGGCTATTTTCTTTATCCTATTCCTCGCCGTCTGGGTTCCCTGCTGTTTCAGCGACATAGTATATCCCCTGCTATTCGTGAGGCGAGGGCACAACCACGACCATGATGCTACTCTTCATAGGCTCTGAGAGGAAAGTGATATAATGTCAGCACCGATCTCTGGCGCATCCGCTATTACACAAACTGGCGAAAAGGGGGGATTTGCTATATAATGCACGGCTGGGGAGAGACCAAAAAGATGAGAGATAACTCTACACGCGTTCTTTTTATCAACTCTCCTTACCCCTTTGACGAGCACCCCACGCCCCCACTTTCCCTTAGCTACCTGGGCGCAGTGCTGTTGAGGGAGGGTATTGAGGTTGAGGTTCTGGATTTGCTCATGTCTCATTATTCAGCTAGCAAGGTTAAGCAGAAGCTGAAGGAATATCGACCTCAGGTGGTGGGCACTTCCTGCGCCACCATGAGTTATACCACTGCATCCAGAGTCCTCAAAGTCTGTAAGGGCTTCGACCCCGGGGTTGTCACTGTTATCGGCGGTCCGCATGTAAGCTTTACCGCCGAAGAGACCCTGGAGCGCGCCCCCTGGATCGATATCGTGGTGCGCGGGGAGGGCGAGGAGACATTAGTGGCGCTAATACGGGCTCTAGAAGGAAGGGCAAACCTGCGGGGGGTAGAGGGAATCGCCTTCCGCGAGGATGGTGCGATAGTGCTTAGCGAACCTCGACCGCCTATCGAGGATCTGAATGCCCTTCCCCTGCCAGCGCGTCATCTCTTACCCCTATCCAAGTATCGGGCCTTGGGGGTTCCCGCCGTGATGCTCAGCAGCCGGGGTTGCCCCTTCCGTTGCATATTCTGCTCCGCGCCCAAGATGTTCGGGCGACGGGTTCGATTTCGCGACCCCAAGCTGGTAGTAGATGAGATAGAGATGCTCCACAAGGAGCTCGACTTTGAAGAGATACATTTTGTCGATGACACCTTCACCCTTAACCCGCGGCACGCCAAGGCTATCTGCAATGAGATAATGGCTCGCGACCTCCACATCGATTGGCATGCCTATTCCCGGGTCGATACTATTGACGAGGACTTGCTCCGGCTCATGAGAAAAGCTGGCTGCTACTATATCTGCTTTGGCATCGAATCGGGGTCTCAGCAGGTTCTGGACACCATCAAGAAGGGGATTACCTTGGAAGAGGCGAAGAAGGTGGTAAGACTCGCTGCCGAGGCCGGGATGGGGATGCTGCTATCTTTTATACTCGGTCTGCCCGGCGAGACCCCGGAGACCGCCCGCCAGACGGTGGCTCTGGCCAAGGAGTTTCGCGATAAGTATGGCGCCAAATATGGCTTCCACCTTCTGGCCCCTCTTCCCGGAACCGAAATGCGGGAAAAGGCCGATGAATATGGGGTGAAAATCCTTACCAACAACTGGGCTCGCTATGATGCCAACAAACCCATCACTGAGACCGCCAACATGAGCGCTGAGGCGGTGACGGAGATCATAGCTAATTACGATCGGGCAGTCGCCTGTGCCTGGGAGGAGATGAAGTGCCTGGCAGAGGCCGGAGACCCGCTACAAAGAGAAGCGGTGGGGAAAAAGCT
This sequence comes from uncultured Dehalococcoidales bacterium, assembly GCA_964431905.1. Taxonomy (GTDB): domain Bacteria; phylum Chloroflexota; class Dehalococcoidia; order E44-bin15; family E44-bin15; genus CAYSLE01. The sequence continues at coordinate 9,885 of CAYSLE010000035.1, forward strand.
AAGCCAGGGATTTGTGTGGAGGCTCATTAAGGATGATGTCATCGAGAGGCTGGGCCGGATAAAGGCCGATGATGCCCAAAAACCGGTGGAGCAGCTTTCTCTGAAGGTCGCACAAAGGCTGGCTGTCCCCTTGGATGTGGCTCAGCAGGAGATGGCGAGACTGGTGGGGCAGGGCCTTATTAAGAGTGAACTGGTCAATGGAGGATTTGTCTGGAAGTGGAGCTAAGAATGACAAGGATCAGGAGGTAATCCCAATGCGCGTTCTGCTTATGAGCACACCCTATCCCCTTGAAGAGAACCCCATCCCACCGCTTTCCTTGAGCTACCTCGCTGCGGTGCTGCAACAGGAAGATATCGAGGTGGAGATACTGGACCTGTTGGTAACGATGAATTCGCCGAGCAAGATCCGGAAGAAGCTTGAGGAATATCAGCCTCAGGTTGTTGGCGCCACCTGCGTAACCCTGGACTACCCCACTGCTGCCAGAAACCTTAAGGTGTGTAAGGATTTCGACCCCGGTATCATTACCGTCCTCGGTGGCCCCCATGCCAGCTTTGCTCTGAAGGAGACCCTCCTTCGTGCCCCTTGGATCGACGTCCTGGTCATTGGGGAGGGGGAGCGGACATTGGTAGAGCTGGTGCGCGCA
>CAYSLE010000036.1:0-10456 GCA_964431905.1 uncultured Dehalococcoidales bacterium
CTTGCCAAGGGGAAGGGGAGGAGATTGGAAAGAGGGGCTAGCGCCCCTCTTAAACACCCTCTATTTTGCCCTGAGGAGAGTCAAAGAGAGGCTACGCCTCTATTACTAAAAATCTTCCCCCTCTCCTTGAGGGAGAGGGGGATAAAGGGGGTGAGGGTTTTAGCGGTCGGGCTGAAAAAGCCCGACATCTTAAAATCGGGGCTTTTCAAAATCAAACAGCTTCATATAGGATGAGGGGTAGAAGGGTGTAGAACTATAGCCCCCAGTCCTCGGGGCCGATCCCTAGCTGATTGAGCAATTCTTTGGGCAAGTCTATCTTGGTCTGCGTCCTCTGCTCATAATCCCGAACCACCCGCCGCAGCACAACGGCAAGCGCCTTCAATTGTTCCAGGCTCATACGAATGCGGATGTTATACTTGTCCTGTTCCCCCTTTTGCACCGCGCGAAGGCCAAAGGTGAGAGCCGAGGCCCACGGGTTTAAATGGATCGAGAAGATGTCGCTGAAGAATTCATGAATCTCATCGGTCACAGCATCCCTCCCGCAGACAGATTTTAGTTATGACAGAAAATCGGGGCGGGCAGATTTGAACTGCCACCCCCGCTGGTGTTGATCACCTGTAGGCCTCTCGGCGGTGTCTTACTAGCATCACTCTGACTGCCCCGGCTTTGTCATCGATTTCGTAAATAATTCGATAATCTCCAACCCGAATCCTCCAATCCCTTTCTGAACCTGTAATCTTTCGGCAACCAGGAGGCCTCGGATTTTCAGCCAGTCCCTTGATGTGGCTGATGACCCGCCGGAGATCCTCCGCTGATAGCCGCTTTAGCTCCCTCTCAACAGCCCGCTCAAGATAGACCCTATGCACCGGGACTATACTCTTTGAGAAAATCTTCCAGGCTTCTGAACTTCAGTGGCCTCCTGCGCATCCTCTCAAGAGCCTCCAGGTCCTCCACATCCTCCAGACGTTCCAGCATCTCTCGATACTCGTTTATATCGAGGATGATTGCAGCTGGCTTGCCATCTTTGAGGATGACATCGGGGCCTTTCTTCTTACCCTTTGACTTCATGGATTTTTACTCCGCAACTTCCAGACTTGCCAAACCCTGAATGGCTATTAGGACAGATACATCGGGGTGGGCAGATTTGAACTGCCTCCAGCCAGCAGTCCTTGCCAATTGTTTGAAAATCGGGGCGGGCAGATTTGAACTGCCGACCTCAGCGTCCCGAACGCTGCGCGCTAAACCAAACTGCGCTACGCCCCGCGTAACGCTATTATAGCTCTACTCACCGATGTTAGCAACAAGCCTCCTTGTTTTGCCCTTTGTCCACTGCTATACTTAGTAGGTGATGAAATACTGCGTGCTGATAATCGATGGCGCCTCCGGCTGGCCGCTCCCGCAACGCGGGGGGAAGACATGCCTGGAGCTGGCGCATACCCCCAACCTGGATAGGATGGCGAAAGAGGGAATAGTGGGCCTGGTGCGCACTGTGCCTGAGGGGATGGAGCCCTCCAGCGCCTGCGCCTGCATGTCCATACTGGGCTATGACCCCAAGGTCTACTACCGCGGCCGGGCCGCCATCGAGGCCAAGAGCATGGGCATCCCTATCGGTGAGGGAGAGGTGGTCTTTCGCTGCAACCTGGTATCTATTAGCGATGGGAGGATGTGGGACTATAGCTCAGGTCACATCGAAACCCACCAGGCTCATGCCTTGATCCAGGCCCTAGAGAAGAGCCTGGGCAACGATAGAGTGCACTTCTATCCCGGCGTCAGCTACAGGCATATATGTAAGATAAAGGGAGGGGAGGATACCCTTTCGGCTACCTGCACCCCTCCGCATGATATTACCGGCAAGCCCATAGATAGCTTCCTCCCCCACGGGCCGGGGAGCGAGCTATTGCGCGACCTCATGCAGCGTTCCAAGGACGTGCTGCGAGAGCACCCGCTGAACAGGGAGAGAAAAGCTCGCGGCGACGTTCCGGCAACCATGATCTGGCTCTTCTGGGGCAGCAGTAGCATACCCGACCTGCCTCCCTTCGAGGAGAAATATGGCCTCCATGCCGCTATGACATCGGGGGTCGATCTGCTGCGAGGGCTGGCAAAGCTAACGGGAATGAAGACCCTGGACATCGCTGGGGTCACCGATGGCCTGGACAACGATTACGCGGCCCAAGCAACCGGCGCTCTGGAGGCGCTCCAGGGGCATGACTTGGTGGCTGTCCATGTTGAAGCGGCCGATGAGGCGGGGCATTCTGGCTCCATAGAGGATAAGGTGACGGCCATCGAGCGGGTGGATGGAGAGATGGTGAGCCAACTCCTCGCTTGTAAAGGGGATGCCCTCCGCATCCTGGTCCTGCCTGACCACTCAACTCCCATCGAGGTAAAAACCCACACCCCGGAGCCGGTCCCCTTTTTGCTCTGGGGGCCGGGGTTCAAGCCCAGCGGGGCCAGGGGATTCAGCGAGGCGCAGGCCAAAAGGAGCAGCGTCTTCATCGAGGAGGGGCATACCATAATGCGGCGGCTGGTAGCGATATAATAACATAGACTTGGGAGTAGAATATGGCGCTAATAGTGCAGAAGTATGGCGGTAGCTCGGTGGCGAATGCGGAAAGGATAAAAAACGTTGCCCGGCGCATCGCCACCGCCAAGGAGAAGGGCAACGATGTAGTGGTGGTGGTCTCGGCCATGGGCAAGACCACCGATGAGCTCATCAGCCTGGCCCACCAGGTCACCGAGGAGCCTGATGATAGAGAACTGGATGTTCTCCTCTCCACCGGCGAGACAGTATCCAGCACCCTGCTCGCTATGGCGCTCAAGTCTTTGGGACAAAAGGCGATCAGCCTTAGCGGCGCTCAGGCCGGCATCCGAACCGACAGCGTTTACAGTCGGGCACGCATCCTTAGCGTAGAGGCGCATCGCATCGTCAAAGAGTTGGGCGAGGGCAAGATCGTCATCGTCGCTGGATTCCAGGGCATCACCCCCGATATGGATATCACCACCCTCGGTCGCGGGGGCTCCGATACCACAGCGGTGGCACTGGCAGCCGGCCTTAAAGCCGGGATATGCGAGATCTACACCGATGTTGAAGGGGTCTATACCGCTGACCCCCGCCTCATCCCTGAGGCACGCAAACTGAAGGACATCGGGTATGAGGAGATGCTGGAGCTTGCCACCTATGGAGCCAAGGTGATGCATCCCCGCGCTGTAGAGCTGGGGCAGCTCTATAACATACCCATTCTAGTGGCATCAAGCTTCACCGATAGCACAGGAACCATGATTCACGGAGGCGTCGCTATGGAAGTGAGGAACAAGGTAACAGCGATTGCTCATGATCTCAATGTAGCCAAGGTCACCATTCTCGGTGTCCCCGATCGCCCGGGGATTGCCACCGCCATCTTCGAGCCTCTGGCCCAGGCGAATATCAGTGTGGATACCATCGTCCAGAACGCCAGCGTTGAGCGGGTCACCGACCTAACCTTCACCGTGGCTAGAAGCGATCTCAATAGAGCGATTAAGGTGGTCGAACCGGTAGTTCAGTCCATCGGTGCCAGAGGCTGCGTTGCCGATTCTAAGCTGGGCAAGGTCAGCATTGTGGGGACAGGGATGCAGAACACCCCAGGCTATGCCGCCAGGATGTTCCGCGCCCTTTACGAGAAGGGAATAAATATCGAGCTCATCACCACGTCGGAGATCAGGATCACCTGCATCATCGACCAGTCGCGGGTTCAGGACGCTGTCGTCGCTCTCCACCGCGCCTTCGAGCTGGAGAAGGAAGGCACTGAACCTAGGGGTTAGATACTAACACCCCCTCGATCCGCATCTATCGAAGGCCGCCGCAAGCGACACATTCCTCTTGTGCCAAAAACCACTTTGGCATAGGCGATACACCCTGGCTCCGGAGCGGCATCAGCCCCATTGACCGCCACCAACAGATGAGCCTTACCTTGACATTAAAGCGAATAAAGGGTTTAATATGATGATAGTTTGCCTTATCTAACCTGGAGAGCTCCCATAGAAGTGGGGAGGTGAAAATGGATTCATGGGTAGTTGCTGTAGCGTTAGGGGGCGGGTTCATCATTGGCGGACTGGTTGCTTTCCTGGTGCGGCGTGCACTCGCAACTCGACGCATTCGCGCTGCTGAGAGAGAGGCTGAGGCTCTTCTCGCTGATGCCCGGACGAAGCATAAGGAAACGCTCCTTGAGGCCAAGGAGGAAGCGATACGGATCAAATCGCAAGCGGAGGCGGAAAACCGAGAACGACGCGCTGAGCTTCACCGGCAGGAAAGGCGGCTCTCTCAGAAGGAGGAGAATCTCGATAGAAAGGTGGAGTCACTGGAACGCCGAGAGCACAGGCTAACTGCTCAGGAGAAAGAGGCGGAAAGCCTGCGCACCCAACTTCAGGAATTGAAGCAAAAGCAGATTCAGCAGCTGGAGCTTATCTCCGGGATGTCCAGCGCTGAGGCCAAGGATCACCTGCTCAAGGCGGTTGAGGATGAGGTGCGCGAGGATGTCTCTCGTCGTATTCGCCAGATCGAGGCTCAGCTCAAGGAGGAGGCCGATGAGCGGGCACGTGAGACATTGGCCCTCGCCATTCAGCGTTGTGCTACCAATGTGGTCTCGGAGACCACCGTCTCAGTGGTCCCACTGCCCAGCGATGAGATGAAGGGGCGGCTCATCGGGCGAGAGGGAAGGAACATAAGAGCGCTGGAGAATGCCACCGGAGTTGACCTCATCATCGACGATACCCCGGAAGCGGTGACCATCTCCGCCTTCGATCCGGTGCGTCGCGAGGTGGCGCGCATCGCCCTGGAGAAACTCATCCTCGATGGCCGAATCCACCCCGCCCGTATTGAAGAGATGGTGCAGAAAGCGAGGAATGAAGTAGAGGCGACGATCCAGGCTGAGGGAGAGCAAGCGGCACACCAGGTCGGTGTGCCCGGGCTGCACCCCGAGCTAATCAGGCTTTTGGGCCGTCTCAAGTATCGCTTCAGCTACGGACAGAATGTGCTCCTGCACAGTATCGAGGTTGCTCACCTGGCCGGAATGATCGCCTCCGACTTGGGAGTCAAACTGGATTTGGCTCGTAGAGCGGGACTGCTTCATGACATAGGCAAGGCGGTGGATTACCAGATCGAGGGGCCTCACGCCCAGATCGGCGCCAACCTGGTGAAGCAGTGGGAAAAATCCGCTGAAGTAATCAATGCTATCTCAGAACACCACGGTGAGGCCGGATCGACGAGCGTCTTGGGGTTCATCATCTCCGCCGCCGATGCCATCAGCGGTGGCAGACCTGGAGCCAGAAGGGAGTCCCTGGAACAGTATCTGAAGCGCCTTGAATCTCTGGAAAACCTGGCCAATAGTTTCCCTGGCGTGGAGAAATCCTACGCCATTCAGGCTGGCCGCGAGATCCGCATCATGGTTAAGCCTACTGAGATCGACGACCTTGAGGCACTGAGGCTTGCCCGCGATGTGGTTAAGAAAATCGAAGAAACTCTGGAGTATCCGGGTCAGGTAAAGGTAACTGTCATCAGGGAGACCAGAGCCATAGAGTACGCTAAGTAGGGAGCGCTATTGCGAATCCTCATGGTTGGCGATGTAGTGGGCAGGCCGGGGAGGAGAGCGGCGGGGGTTGTGCTGCCCCAGTTACGTAGGGAGTTCAAAATCGATCTCGTAATCGCCAACGGCGAAAATGCTGCCGGGGGCATTGGTTTAACCAAGGAGACAGCGGAAGAGCTTTTTGCGGCCGGAGTCGATGTCATCACCTCCGGAAATCATATCTGGGATCAGAGGGAGATCATACCCACCCTGGATAGCGATGTGGCCATCCTACGCCCCTTGAACTATCCCCCGGGTGTTCCCGGTCGTGGCTACATAATCAAGGGGCAGGCCTTAGTGGTAAATGTGGTGGGGCGAACCTTTATGGGAAACTTCGATTGTCCCTTTCGGGCGATGGATCAACTCCTGGAACAGCTTGTCCATAGGCCTTCAGTGACAATTGTTGACTTTCATGCTGAGGCGACCTCAGAGAAGGCGGCCTTGGGTTGGTACCTTGATGGCAGGGTGAGCGCTGTGCTCGGAACTCATACCCACGTGGGCACCATAGATGCTCGGTTATTCCCTAAGGGCACTGCCTTTATCACCGATGTGGGCATGACTGGCCCTGTCGATTCAGTGATTGGGGATGATACCGATGCCGTGATAAAGAGGTTTCTCACTCAGCTCCCCCATCGCCTATCCGTGGGTAAAGGAAGCGTAGTCCTCAATTCCGTTCTGGTGGATGTCGACGAAGGCACGGGAAAGGCAAGGGGCATCCTCAGAATCGATAGAGAGCTGGAACAGCAATGAAGGTAGACCTCCACATCCATACCACAGCCTCCGATGGGGCGCTCAGCCCCCAGGAGGTGGTGAGGTTGGCGACGAAGAAGGGGTTGAGCGTGGTCGCAATCACCGACCACGATTCCGTGGCTGGGATCGCTGCTGCAATAGAGGAAGCTCAGGCTTTCCCCTCCCTCAGGTTGATCCCCGGTGTCGAGATCAATACTGATATCCCCAATGGTGAGGTTCACATCCTAGGCTATTTTATAGATTACGAGAATGAGGAGCTTAAGCGCACCCTTGAGGCTTTACGTCATTCCCGCGAGATCAGGGCGCAAAAGATGATCGCTAAATTGGGAGAGCTGGGTATCCAGGTGGAGTGGCAGCGAATCCAGGAATTAGCTGGAGGTGGCTCTGTGGGGCGGCCCCACATCGCCCAGGCGATGTGGGAGCAAGGCTATGTCCCCTCCCTTCAAGAGGCTTTCACCAAATACATTGGCCGCAATGGGCCGGCCTACGCTGAACGTGAGAGGCTCTCCCCAGAAGAGGCAGTGAAGCTGGTGGTCAGGGCCGGTGGCCTCCCAGTGTTGGCGCATCCGGCAGATACCAATGACCTGGAGAAGTTCGTAGTCAAGCTCAAGGAGGTTGGCCTTGTCGGCTTGGAGGCATACTATGATGGCTATGGCCGGAAAACGATCCATCAACTGGTGCAGCTAGCCAGTAAATATGGTCTGCTCACATCCGGGGGCAGCGACTTTCATGGCCTGGCGGGCGATGAGATGCCTATCGGCGGAATAGATGTCCCCTTAGATTGCGCCCGGCGGCTGATAGCTCTGGCAGAACAACGAGAAAAGGCGGTGACTCGATGAGATGGCATGCTGAGCCAGTGGACTTCACCAGCGACGAGGGAATGCTACATGGGGAACTTCTAATCCCCAAAGGAGAGGGGCCCTTCCCCGGGGCTGTTCTTTGCCACGGGGCGACCACAGACCTCCGCGCCATGAGGCCCAGTGCCCAGAGGCTTACCCGAAGAGGCATCGCCACCCTGACCTTCGACTTCCGTGGTCATGGCAAGAGCCAGGGCTTTCTTGATGCCCATCTGGCAAAGGATGTTACCGCCGCCCTGGGCTTTTTACGCAGCCACCCCAAGGTAGATCCAGAGCGCATTGCCCTTGTCGGGCACAGCCTGGGAGCCATGGCAGCCATTCATGCTGCTTCAGAACAGGAATATATCCAGGCTTTGGTTTTCATCTCCAGCCCCTCTGATATCGATGTCCAAATGGAGGAGTTTTTGGCTCCCCTTTATCATAAGGTGATGCAAGCACAGGGCCAAATTATTGAGTTTCCCCGCTTCGGCCCCCTACCATCGTTGAGCTGGTTTCACGGCATAGTCTCCAGGCTATGGATGTGGATCCGCGGCTATCGAATGCGGATTCACCTTGGCCAAAACACGGAGTCTTGGGTTACCCTCAATCCCAACACCGCAGTTGATAAAATAGGGGCTTCCCCCAAGCTATTTGTCCACTGTGCCGGGGATAAGCAGGTTCCCTATAAAGGCACGCTTGAGCTCTACGAGAAAGCTAGGTGGCCAAAAGAGATCCTGGTGGCCAAAGGTGGTTTCCATGCATTACCCCTCTTCCCCGGTAAGGTGAGGGAGAAATGGATCGCTTGGCTTGTTTCTCACTTGACCTAGGCCAAAGAGGGCTCCGGTAGCGAAATGAGGATCAGTGAATAGCCATGCCACTTCAGATAATACTGCTAACTATTGGTGCATACCTCCTGGGCTCGGTGCCAACCTCCTACATCGCCGGCCGGTTACTTAAACGCATCGATATCAGGGATTATGGCAGCGGAACGGTCAGTGGGTCCAACGTCTGGCATTCCGTGGCTCGCTGGGCAGTATTCCCAGTAGGGATTTTCGATGTCCTGAAGGGATTTGTACCGGTAGCCATTGCCTGTTGGGCGCTGGATTTCCCCATCTGGGCTCAGGGGATTGTGGGCCTGGCCGCTATCGCCGGTCACAACTGGCCCATCTTCCTTGGCTTCTCCGGAGGAAGGGGTATCTCTACCATGATGGGGGTCCTAGTCGTTCTGGCACCGTGGGCGCTCCTAATATTTGTCGTTATCTGGCTCTTGTGCATTGCTCTCTTGAGGAATGTGCCCCTAGGGGCCATCATCGCCGCAGCAAGCTTGCCTCTGGCGGGTTGGGCCACAGAGAGAGACCTAATATTGACCTTATACCTGCTGGCCATATTCCTTCTCTTTGCTCTTAAGAGGATTTTGGGCAACCGGGGTGTCCCTATTGCCAACTGGAGACAGGTGGCAGTCTACCGCCTGCTACTCGACCGAGATACTCCCGATCGAAAGGGTTGGGTCCACAGAACCCCCACCAATAGGGAGGAGCCACCTAAATAGGGATGAAGTGTGCTGCTCACCCCGAGGTGGAAACAGAGCTGACCTGTGGCCGATGTGGCCGTCCTATCTGCCCTAAGTGCATGGTGCAGACGCCGGTGGGACCCCGCTGCCCCCGATGTGCCCAGATAAAGCGCTTGCCTACCTATGAAATCGTGCTTCGTCACTACTTCATTGCACTTGGGGCCGGGCTGGCGGTGGCTATTGCCACTGGATTTGCCTGGGCCTTCATCCCTTTCGTTGGTTACTTCTTTTACTTCTCGATATTGATCGGCCTCGGGGTTGGCTATGCTATTGGCGAGGTGATCAGCCGCTCTGTCAACAGAAAACGCGCTCGCGGCCTGCAGGCGATTGGCGGCCTCTGCATGGTGGTTAGCTATCTAATCAGCAACCTATTCCATATGGGACTCTTTTTCAGTCCCTATGGATTGCTGGCCCTTGTGCTCGGCATCGTTATCGCCGTTATCAGGCTGCGCTAGGTTAGATGATCCCCTCTCTCCTCAATCCCTCTATCTCCCCCAGGGAGTAGCCCAGGGAGCTCAGAATCTCCTCAGTGTGCTCACCCAGCCTTGGCAGCAGCATTCTGATCTGGGCTGGTGTCTCCGAGAATTTTATGGGGTGAGCCACCTGCTTAACCTTACCCTCCCCACCATCCACCTCTACGATTATGCCGCGATGAAGGATCTGAGGGTCGGAGACCACCTCTTCAAGGGCATAGATCGGGCCGCAGGGGACATCGGCCTTGGTCAAAAGCTCCACCCATTTCTTTCTCGTCCTCTTGGCCAGAACGTCCCGGAGCATGCCGACTAGCTCATCCCTTCTCTCATTCCGCTGCTCTCGGGCTAGCCCGGCTAGGTCATCCCGTCCTATAGCATGGCACAAATTGCGCCAGAAGTGGTCTTCATGGGCAATGCTCAGGGTGAGGTATTTCTTGTCCTTTGTCTGGAATACACCGTAGGCCGGCTCCCTAGCCACAGCATGAAGTGAGATTCCGGTGCTGAAGTATATACCGAAGGCGGCGCTCATCCACGAGACCAGGCCATCGGTCATTGAGACATCGACGTATTGCCCGACGCCAAACTTATCTCTGGCGCGAAGGGCGGCGAGAATGCCGATGGTGGCGAACATGGCCGAGGAGAAATCGGCGATAGCCACACCGGGGCCAGCGGGGAAGTCGCCCGATTCGATAAAGGTAGAGAGCAGGCCCGCTGTTCCTTGGTAGGAAAGGTCATGGCCCGGTCGCTCCTGATACGGGCCATCCTGACCGTAGCCTGATATGGAGCAATAGACGATCCTGGGGTTTATCTTTTTAATGCGTTCATAGTCAGCCCCCAGGCGCTTGAGCACCCCCGGCCGAAAGCCTTCGAGAAAGACGTCTGATCTCTCCGCCAGCTTGTAGCAGATCTCACGCCCCTTTTCCGATTTCAAATCGACCGTTATGCTCTTCTTGTTGCGGCCGAGAATTGAGAAAAACCCGGGTATCATTCGAGCCGGGTCTCCAGACCCGGGGCGCTCCAGCAGGATCACCTCAGCGCCCAGATCGCCGAGGAGCATGGTGCAGTAGGGGCCAGGAAGCTGCTCTGCCATAGATAGAACCCTTACCCCGTCTAATGGCAACATCGATTTTCACCCCTTGCTTGTGAACTTGGTGGCGCATGCGGGATTCGAACCCGCGATCTCCTCCTTGAGAGGGAGGTGTCCAAAACCCCTAGACGAATGCGCCTGAGTCT
>CAYSLE010000037.1:0-10397 GCA_964431905.1 uncultured Dehalococcoidales bacterium
ATACTCGGTATGTTAGCCGTCTGCCCCTGCGCCGGCTTCAGTTCTCCCTCCCTTAAGCATGATAACAGGCTTGACCGCCGCCGCTGCCATCAGCGCCCGGTGGAATCTGGGGCCATCCTTTATCCCTTCTATATAGGCACAGATAACCTTAGTATCGGGGTCAGTGGTAAAATGTTCCAAAAAATCCGACTCGTTTAGGTCAATGGCATTTCCATAGCTGACTACCTTGTTGAAGCGGAGACCGCGAAAGGAGCCCATTTGAACCAGGCTCACCGCATTGGCCCCGCTCTGGGAGAGAAAGCTTACGTCCCCGCCCTCCTTGGCTTCTTCGGGAAGGCCCATGTCAAAGGTGATCCGGCTCTTGTAGTAGTGGAGGCCCATGCAATTGGGGCCTATAAGGCGCACACCCACCCGCCGGGCTATGGCTAAAAGTCCAGCCTCCAGACGTTTCCCCTCCTCATCGCCGGTCTCACCGAAGCCAGCGGTAAAGAGATGAACCACCTTCACCCCCTTAGCCCCGCAGTCCTCGATAAGCTGAGGCGTCAAAGGGGCCGGGATCAGGGAGATAACGTGGTCCACTGGCCCGGGCACATCTTTTACGTTGGGATAGGCCTTAAGCCCGAAGATTTGGCTAGCCTTGGGGTTTATGGGATATATCTGGCCACCATAGCCAAACTCCAGCAGACCCTTCAAGAATCCTTGGCCCATCCAATTGTTGGGGTCGCTGGTAATCCCCACTAAAGCGATCGAGCGAGGGTGGAAGATATACTCCAGCTCTCGCCCATCTGGGGACAAGCTCGTATTTTTTGCTGTCATCTCCTTCAACAATACCTCCTGTGGGAAGACGGCGATGGTCAACAAAACATGGAGACATTAGGTAGCATGCCAACGAGTTCGCCTCGGCTCGGGTATGTCACCACTTCATTTTAGGGCTACGGGTGTTCTCGGTCAAGCGCAAACTCAGAGAAAATGGATGCCTCTCTGCCACCACAGCGGCTCACCGCATAGGCCTGGAATCTACATAAACGCTGCCAACATCGTGGCTAGACTAAGGGTAAGCTACGCCGGCAACCACCTAAGCGCCGTTGCCCTTGGCTAGCTTTTCTTGAACTTCTCATCCCTGAACTCAGCGAAGCCCTTGGCTCCGGTCACTCCCCGTTCCAGGGTGGCCTCTATGAATTTTCTGGTCTCATCGCTGCCGTGGGCCAGCATATGAACGTCGAAGTGACTGGACATTGACTGGCTATATCCCTGAATATCCTGGGTTCGGTTAATCGACTTCTTGGTCAGGCTCACCGCCACCGGAGGCATTAAAGCGATCCGCTTTGCCAAGTCCATCACCTCCTCCTCCAGCTTATCCTTGGGCACTACCCTGTTGACCATGCCCAGTCGGTGTGCCTCCCTAGCGTCGATGAAATCGCCGGTGAAGAGGAGCTCCTTGGCCTTTCTGATCCCCACCTCCCAGGGCTCGATGAGGAGTTCAACCCCTGAGGCTGCCATCCTCCCCACCGGGTTGGTGAATTGGGCATCCTCTGAGGCGATAATTATGTCGCACATGCAGGCCAGCATCATCCCGGCAGCAATACAGTAGCCCTGCACCTGGGCAATAGTGGGCTTGGGCAGGTTCCTGATATAGAGGCACTTATTGACGAAGAATTCCTGCTCAAAGGCTCTGTGGCTCTCGCCCCCCATACGCCACGTGGCCATCCCCCCCTCTGGCGCCATGCCGCTCATATCGTGTCCGCTGGAAAAGGAGGGGCCGGCACCGGCGAGGATAATAACCCGAACCTCCTCATCCCGCTCCGCCTCCTTCACCGCCTCATCCAACTCCACTATCATCTGGTAGTTTTGCGCATTTCGCTTCTGGGGGCGATTGAGGGTGATTTTTGCTATATTCTCTACCTTCTCATAGAGCACCGTTTGCCAGTTCATGTCTCCTCCTTTTTTCTGGGTTGAATGGTAGACCGCTCTTCGCTGGCTGTCAAGTCGGCTTGACAAATCACAAAACCGGTGCTACTTTATACTTAGATTCGTATATTCGAACTTTAGCCCAGGAGATCGAGATGCCCGATGCCGCCGATATGGAGCTATTGAAACTGCAAGCTGACTTCTGCAAGACCTTTGCCGACCCCAAGAGGCTCTTCATCATAAAGGAGCTGTGCCACGGGGAGAGATCGGTAGGCCAACTGGCCAAGAAGCTGGGAGTGCGCCCCACGAACGTCTCTCAGCATCTGACAATCCTCCGCGACAAAGGCGCGGTCGAGGCTCGCCGTGAGGCAACCACCGTCTATTACCGTCTCAGCGATCCCAAGATCGGCCAGGCCTGCCAGCTAATGCAAGAGGTGTTGCTAAACCATCTGGAGAAAACCAGGGAGCTGGTCGAGAGATTGGGATTGTGAACACTCCGTTACTGGGGGGAACCATTGAGGGCAAAAGACAGAGCTGAGCTGAAAGAACGGTTTGGGGAGAGGGTTAGCTTCGAGAAAGTGGAGCGCATGATGCCGGAGATAATGGAGGCCATACCCAATATGCCACCGGCTATGAAGGCAATGCTGCCCGATATGTTGCCCGAGGTCATGGCTAAGACCATGCCTCCCATGTTATCTCGGGTAGCGCCGCTGGTGGCCCCCAAGAGGATTGACATCGCTTAAAGGGTCGCTTAAAATTTGCCCACCGAATCGAGAGATGTGGAGGTGAGAGAAATGGCATGGCAACCACCAGAGGGAATGGAGGAATACCTGAGGCCTACTGAGCAATGTGACAGCGATAGTGAGGAAATAAGGAAAAAGGCAGCGGAGCTAATAAAGGATGCTAAGACGCCAAAAGAGGCAGCAGTAAATATCTTCTATTGTGTCAGGGATGAGATAAAATATGCGTTGGATTTTGTCGATGTCAAGGCGTCACATACCCTGAAAACAAGGGTAGGCACGTGTGAACATAAATCTAAGCTTCAAATTGCCCTGCTCCGTGCCGCAGGGATACCAGCAAGATACCGACGAGCTGCAACGAGAAAGGCCTTGTTGCAGGGCATTTTCTCGGGCTTCGTATATAGAACTATTCCAGAGGTACCGAATTCGCACGCATGGTGTGAATGTTACACTTCTAGGAAATGGGTATCTTGTGAAGCGATATTTGATAAGCCACTCTTTGAAGGGATGGTGCGTAGGCAGTTTGGTTCGGCCAGCCAAATTCCTACCATCGATTGGGACGGGGAGAACGACCTGATTGTGACTAAACCTTGGGTGGTTGAGGATCTTGGGGCATTTGCCTCCTTGGATGATCTATGGATAGAAGTCGCAAAGAAAGAAGCCACGCCAAGGATTCTCCAACGGATAGTGATGTCTTTGTCTAATCGACATACAGATAACCTACGCAAACTCTAGGGACGTTGCCCTTAGCTTCGCACTTCGCAAAGCCCAAAAATGAGATGTGGAGGTGAAGGATGAGCACAAAAACGGTCAAGGTCTATTCCACCCCTACCTGACCCTGGTGCAAGAGGACCAGGGTGTTCCTCGAGCAACATGGCATTGCCTATCAAGATTTCAATGTCGCCGCGGATAAGAAGGCCCGCGAGGAGATGGTGAAGAAATCTGGTCAGATGGGGGTTCCGGTCATCGAGATCGACAGCGAGTTAGTTGTCGGCTACGACGAAGGATGGCTAAAGCAAAAATTGGGGCTTTAGCTCGGAAGGAGGGGCCATGTATGAGATGATCATCATCGGTGGTGGCCCGGCGGGGATGACTGCTGCCGTCTATGCCGCAAGAAAGAAGCTCAACACCTTGCTCCTGAGCAAGGACATAGGCGGGCAGCCACTCAACACGTGGGGCATCGAGAACTATATGGGCTATCAATTCATCGAAGGCCCGGAGCTGATGCAGAAGTTTGAGGAGCAGGTCAAGCAATTCCCCATAGAGGTGAAGACCGGCGATGGAGTGGTAAGCCTATCTCGGCGGGACAGTGGATTTGAAGTGAGGACAGAAAAGGGGGAGGCCTACCGGGGGAAAACGGCCATCATCGCCACCGGGAAGCGTCCCCGGCCATTGAATGTCCCGGGAGAGGAGCGGTTCCGGGGGCGGGGGGTTACCTATTGCGCCATCTGCGATGGCCCCATTTTCGCCGGAATGAAGGTGGCGGTCATCGGCGGCGGCAACTCCGCCCTGGAGGCGGCCGACGATATGGTCAAGATCGGGGAGCATGTCTATCTGGTATCGCTGACTCCGCTAACCGGGGACCAGGTGCTCATCGACAAGGTCAAGGAGGCGGCCAACGTCACTATCCTCACTGAACACGAGACCCTGGAGATACAAGGTAATAACTTCGTGTCCGGCATCGAGATAAAAGACCACAAAACCGGCGAGGTAAAGAGCCTGGAGGTGAGCGGGGTACTGGTCGAGATCGGGCTTATCCCCAATTCCGAGCTGGCAAAGGGGGTGGTCAAACTCAACAAATTGGGTGAAATCGAGGTCAATTGCTCCTGTGAGACCGGGGTCCCCGGGCTCTACGCCGCTGGCGATGTGACCAATGTCCCAGAGAAGCAGATCGTGGTCGCCGCTGGCGAGGGGGCCAAGGCGGCGCTACAGGCTCATCGCTATCTCCAGAGACTGGGCTAACCAGGAGGGCGTAAAGATGGGTGTCAAAAAGGTGGGCGAAAAATACAGGTGCAATGTCTGTGGTAATGAGGTGACGGTGACCGAGGTTGGCGGCGGCACCCTGCTCTGCTGCAATGAGGAGATGGAGCTGATAGCGGGATAGAAATGCCTTGGGAAAGGCACTTTGACCTATTCATAGCACAATACTGGGAGAAAGGAGGGGGAAATGGCCTACACTGCAATAGACTACAGCAGCTTGATCGGGATGGAAGGTTTTAGCGAGGCGTTGCTTAAGAACCATTTCACTCTGTATCAGGGCTATGTAACCAATACCAATAAGGTGCTGGATTCCCTTGCCGCCATGCTCAAGGAGGGCAAGGTAGGCACCCCGGAATACGCCGAACTCAAGCGACGATTGGGGTGGGAGTTCAACGGGATGCGCCTCCACGAATACTACTTCGAAAACCTCGGGGGCAAAGGGGCGCTGGGCAAATCGGGCAAGCTGAGCCGGAAACTGACCGAGGAGTTCGGCAGCTACGAGAATTGGGAGAAGGATTTCAGGGGCACCGGCGCTATGCGGGGCATTGGCTGGACTATCCTCTACCAGGATAATGTAACCGGCAGGCTTTGGAACCAGTGGATCAACGAGCATGACGTCGGCCACCCCGCAGGTTGCACCCCTATCCTGGTGCTGGACGTTTTTGAGCATGCCTTCATGCTCGACTATGGACTGAAGCGAGCCGACTACATCGAAGCCTTCTTCAAGAATATCAAATGGAGCGCGGCTGAGGCTCGCCTCAAGTAAGGTCTAAGAATCCGTCCCAGTTTGAGATAAAAGTCGCATCCAGGGATTGGCTTTGTGCCTAAAATGTGACCGTGGGGCATTTGTCGCAGAAGGACAAATCCCACAGGGGCAACGGCATGAAGAAAGCTTATATGGATAATGCAGCAACGACGCCAGTATTGCCTGAGGTGTTGGAGGCTATGCTCCCTTACCTCAGGGACGCCTTTGGTAATCCCCAATCCCTGCACCTGTGGGGAGATGAGGCCAGGGAGGCAATGGAGGCAGCCAGAGCCCAGGTGGCGGCCCTCATCGGAGCCCGGCCTGAGGAGATCATATTCACCGCCTCCGGCAGTGAGGCCAATAACTTCGCCATCAAGGGGCTGGCTCAAGCCCAGCAGGCCAAAGGAAAGCACATCGTGGTCTCAGCCATTGAGCACTTCTCGGTGCTCCATTCGGCCAAGACGCTGGCCAAGTGGGGCTTTGAGGTGACCGAGGTCCCGGTGGACAAGAAGGGACTGGTGGCCCCGGAAGAGGTAGCCAAAAATATAAGGGGAGACACAATTCTGGTCTCCATAATGCACGCCAACGGTGAGGTGGGCACCATCCAGCCCATCGCCGAGATAGCCAAGGTGGTGAAGAAAACAGGCGCTCTGTTCCATACCGATGCTGTGGCCACCGCTGGCACCATAGCTGTCGATGTCGCCCAGCTCGGGGTCGATGCGCTAAGCCTAGCTGCCAACCAGTTTTACGGCCCCAAGGGCGCTGGTGCCCTGTGGCTCAAGAAGGGCACGCGCATTATCCCCTTTATCGACGGCGGGGTGCAGGAAGGGGGGAGACGAGCCGGAACCGAGGATGTGCCCGCCATCGTGGGCATGGGAAAGGCGGCAGAGCTGGCACAGAATGACATGTCCGCCCGCGCATCACAACTGTCTCAGTTGCGCGACAGGCTGATCCAAGGGCTAACATCTAGAATAGACCATACTATCCTAACCGGCCACCCCACCCTGCGCCTGCCTGGCCATGCCAGCTTCTGCATCGAGTTCATCGAGGGGGAGGCGATGCTGATGATGCTCTCCAGCAAAGGGGTCGCCGCTTCCAGCGGCTCAGCCTGCACCTCAAGGGCGCTCAAGGCATCCCATGTCCTCACCGCCATGGGCCTACCGCCGGAGATCGCTCAGGGGTCGCTCCTTTTCACCCTCGGTGTCGACAATAGCGAGCAGGATGTGGACTATGTCCTGGAGGTGCTGTCTCCTATAGTGGACAGGTTGCGCCAGATGTCGCCTCTTTATGCTAAATTCATTAAGAAGCAGCGGGGAGGGAGATAAGATGCCAGTATATAGTGAAAAGGTTATGGACCACTTTATGAACCCCCGCAACGTGGGGGAGATTGAGAACCCCGATGGCGTCGGCGAGGTGGGAAACCCGGTCTGCGGAGACATGATGACCTTTTACATCAAGGTGGAAGACAACCGCCTCAGCGATGTCAAGTTCCAGACCTTCGGCTGCGGGGCGGCCATCGCCGTCTCCAGCATCGTCAGCGAGATGGCCAAGGGCAAGACCCTGGAGGAAGCTATGAAGATCACCCCGTCACTGGTGGCCGATGAGCTTCAGGGGCTGCCCAAGAACAAATATCACTGCTCCAATCTCGGCGCCCAGGCGCTTAACAAAGCTATCGACGACTACCTGAAGAAGCAGGGCAAAAAGGTTAAGAGCAAAAGGAGGAAGAAGGATGAAGGAAAGTGAAAGGCCAAAGAAGACCGGGACCTTCTGTCCCTTCTGCGATGAGGAGATAGCCCTGAGTCCCTTCCCCTATTGCCGGCCGTGTCAGGTTGAGCTGCGCTATTGCCTGAGATGCAATATCGTGGTGGAGAAAAAGGCCAAGGTCTGCCCCCAGTGCCGACAGCCTTTGGAATAGGAGGCCAGTAATGGCTGAGAAAGAGAAGTTAACATTGATTCTATTCAGCGGCGAACTGGACAAGGCCCTGGCCGCTTTCAATATCGCTATCGGCGCCGCCTCGGCGGGGATGGAGGTGAGCATGTTTTTCACCTTCTGGGGGCTTGATCTCCTGAAGAGAAACGAAGGCTCCATCCGTAGCAAGGGTATAATGAGGCGGATGCTCAACCTGATGGACCGAGGCGGCTCAAAGCGGGCCCATCTCTCCAAATTCCACATGATGGGGCTGGGCACATGGATGATGAAGCGGCTGATGAAGGATGTCAAATTCCCCCAGCTTGAGGAACTCATGGCCACGGCCAAGGAGATGGGAGTCAAATTTATCGCCTGCACCACCACCATGGGCATCCAGGGCATCGGGAAGGAGGCCTTTATCCCCCAGGTGGACAGCTTTGCCGGCGTCGCCACCTACTTGGCTGAGGCTAGAGAGGGCAGGATCAACCTCTTCGTTTAGGAGGGGAGGGCAGATATGAAAGCGGACGCAACACTGGACTGTGTTGGACTTTACTGTCCCATGCCCATTGCCCACACCGCCAAGAAGCTAAAGGAGTTGAAGGTGGGGCAGGTGCTGGAGATACTGGCCGACGATGAGGGGATAAAGGAGGATATGCCCGCCTGGTGTCGCGCCACCGGCAATGAGCTTCTGGGGATCGAGGAGGAAGCGGGCAAATACAAGGTCTATGTTAAAAAGTCTCGTAGCTGACCGCCAAAGCGGCAGGCTGGAACCGGTTGAAAACCATGGACAAAGTTTATCCTAGTGCAGAACAGGCAATAGAAGATGTCTTCGAAGGCGCATCCATTATGTTCGGTGGCTTCTGGTATGCTGGCTTCCCCATCGAACTCGCTAAAGCCCTGCTGAAAAAGGGAACGAAGAAGCTCACCGTCATCGCTCAATCGGTGGGTGTAGGAAATGACCTCGACCTTCTAGCCCAGAACGGGCAAATAAGGAAGGCTATAGTAAATTATGCCTTTTTCCCCTCACCGGAGAAGGTCACCGAGTTCGAGAGGCAGCTTCGCGCCCATGAGGTAAAGTGTGAGACCTATCCCATGGGCACCTTCATTGAAAAGATACGGGCTGGCGGCGCGGGGATCGCCGTCTTCTACACCCCTACCGGGGTCGGCACTGTGGTTGCCCAGGGCAAAGAGCATCGCTTCTTCAATGGCCGGGAGCACATCCTAGAGGAAGCGCTAAAGGCCGACTTCGCCTTCGTCCATGCCTATAAAGGCGATAGAAAGGGGAACCTTGTCTATCGCCACGCTTCCCGCAACTATAACCCGGAGATGGCGATGGCGGGGCGGATCACTATCGCCGAGGTAGAGAATCTGGTGGAGGTGGGGGAACTCGATCCTGACTTCATCCATACCCCTGGTATATATGTGCAACGGGTGGTCAAGGTGGAGAGGCCCACCATCACCTTTAGATTTGAATAGAGAAAACCATGGACAGCGAGAAAAGAATAGGACTGACTAATGAGCTGATGGCTCTTCGGGCGGCAAAGGAGCTGGAGGACGGGATGTATGTTAACCTCGGCATTGGCCTGCCGACCATGGTCTCCAACTGGATCATGGGACGGGATATTGTCCTTCACGCCGAGATCGGGTTTCTGGAACAGGGCCCCTTCGCTGAGCCCGATGCCGTAGACCAGGACCTGCTGAGCGCTGGCGCCGAGCCGGTAACCGTGCTTCCTGGGGCCTCCTTCTTCTCCATCTCCGAGTCCCTCGCCATGATCCGAGGAGGATACATCGACGCCGCCATCCTGGGAGCGCTCCAGGTATCCGAGAAGGGAGACCTTGCCAGCTGGAACAATCCGGCGCGGAAGATATCCGCCTGCGGGAACATAGGTGGCTCTATGGACCTGGCGGTGGGTGCCAAGAAGGTCATTGTCCTCATGGAGCATACCACCAGGAACGGTGAGCCCAAAATCCTTAAAGAGTGCACCTATTCCCTCACCGCCAAGGGGGTGGTCGATTTGATCATCACCGACCTTGCCGTCATCGAGGTCACCGCGGAGGGGCTGGTGCTAAAGGAGATAGCCCCCGGCCTTACCCCGGAGCAGGTTCAGGCAGTAACCGGGGCTGAGTTGAAAATAAACCCAGACCTCAAGGAAATAGAGTTCTAAATCACCTACCGCTACCAGGGGGTGTAACGATGTGGAAATGCACTAATTGTCATCATGTAGAGCTGGCCACCGATAAGCCCCAGCGCTGCCCGGTCTGCGGTGCCGATGCGGAGAAGCTTGTCCCCCATGAGGTGCCAGGGATAAAGGGGACAAAAACCCTGACCAACCTCAAGAGGGGCTTCGTCGCTGAGTCCCAGGCCCACCTGAGAAACCTGGCCTTCGCCATGAAGGCGGAGCAGGAGGGCTACCGCCAGGTGGCAAGGCTCTTCCGCGCCGTGGCCGAGGCCGAGGGGGTCCATGCCTTCAGTCACCTCCGCCTCCTCGGCGGCGTGTCCGGCACCCAGGAAAACCTGGAGAGCGCCTTCGAAAGGGAGAACCTGGCAACCAATTCCTATCCTCAGTTTATCAAGGAGGCCAATGAAGAGGATAACAAGCACGTGGCCATGATCTTCAGCTATTCCCGCGATGTGGAGCGGGGCCATGCCAAGCTTTACGAGAGGGCGCTGGAGCACATGCTGGGCGATGTCGATACCGAATACTTCGTCTGCGGCGTCTGTGGCTATGTCTCCGACGGCGAGCTGCCCGACCAATGCCCCATCTGCGGCGCTCCCAAAGAGAAGTTCAGGAGGGTGGTCTAATGAAATATGCAATTATCGGCAATGGGGTGGCGGGGACATCGGCAGCAGCTAAAATCCGAGCCCGGGACAAGACGGGCAAAATCGAGATCTTCACCAATGAGCCCTACCCCTTCTACTCCCGGCCCATGTTGCCCGAGTTCATAGCCGGCGCTGTGGAGGAGAAGAACCTCTTCGTTCATCCCCCACGGTGGTATGAGGATAAGAACATCGCCTTGCATTTGGGGGAGGGCGTGGAGGGGGTGCAACCCGGCGATGGAGAGCTTGTCACCGCCAGAGGCAAGCTCTTGCGCCCTATCTCGGCCAAATCACCTG
>CAYSLE010000038.1:0-9594 GCA_964431905.1 uncultured Dehalococcoidales bacterium
TTGGCACCACCAGAGACCATGATATGGGGCTCTACTTCAGACGGGCCTGGGCCGCTGACCTCGTTTTTGGCAATACCGAGTTTCAAAGGGAGGTAGTCGCTAAGCAGTTGGGCCTCTAGGCCTCTCAAGGTAACCATAAAGAGCGGTATACGTCCACTATCGGCAAAGGGATAAAGAATGGATTTCAGCTTTACCGAAGAAGAGGAGAGATTTCGAGCTGAGCTTCGTGCCTTCTTGGATAAGGTAGTAACCGAGGAGTTCCTCCGGAACCTACAGGAACGCGGCGAACTGGAGTTCTCCAAGGAGTTCACCAAGAAGCTTGCGGAGAAGCGCTGGCTGGCTATAGCCTGGCCCAAGGAATATGGCGGCGGTGGCGCCACAATAATGGAGCAATTCATCTTCAACGAGGAGATAGCCTACCATGGAGCGCCAACCGGGGCTCACCGCCAAGGGATAAACCTTATCGGCCCGGCCATTATCGCCAGGGGCACTGAGGAGCAAAAGAAGAGGTTCCTGCCACCGATCACAAAGGCTGAGGTGGTATGGTGCCAGGGCTTCTCTGAGCCCAATTCCGGCTCGGACCTAGCCTCCCTTCAGTGCCGCGCTGTGGAGGATGGCGATGATTTCGTGATCACCGGGCAGAAGGTGTGGACCACCAATGCCCACCGCGCCGACTGGTGTCACGTTTTGGCCAGGACCGACCCCGAAGCGCCCAAGCACCGCGGGATCAGCTACTTCCTCATCAATATGAAGAGCCCCGGGATCGAGGTGCGTCCCCTGATCAATATGCTCGCCGCCCACGATTTTAATGAGGTCTTCTTCGATGGTGTCCGGGTGCCGAGGGAGAACATGCTCGGCGAGAAGAACCAGGGCTGGTACGTGAGCCAGATAACCCTAGCCGGTGAGCGTTCCGGGATCGCCTTCCCCACTATGTGCAAGCGATTGTTAGAGCGTTTGATTAAGTATGTCAAGGAGACGAAGCGAAATGGGGTACCTCTGGCCCGCGACCCTATCGTGAGGCGAAAGCTAGCGGATGCTGCGGTGGCCATCGAGGCTAATCGGATGCTTGCCTATCGGGTTGCCTGGATGCAACATAATGGGCTTCTGCCTATGGTGGAAGCCCCGGCTTCCAAGCTAATGGGATCGGAGCTACTGAAGTCCCTTACCGCGCTGGCTATGGAGATGATGGGGCTCTATGGTCAGCTGCAACCGGGTTCCAAGTTCGCACCCCTGCATGGGGAGATTGCACGGTCGCATATGTATTCTCTGGGTATGACTATTGCCATGGGAACATCTGAGATAATGAAGAACATCATAGCCATCAGGGGCCTGGGGTTGCCCCGAGGCCAACAATAGAAAGGGGACTAGACAGCGTTACGGCGATTAGTTCCAAAAGGAAAGGAGAGGCATTATGGATCTAGGCTTCACTGAGGAACAGGAGATGTTGAGAACAACAGCGCGCGATTTCCTGGAGAAGGAATGCCCCAAGACTCTGGTCAAGGAGCTGGCTGAGGACGAGAAGGGCTACACTCCGGAGCTCTGGCAGAAGATGGCAGAGCTGGGATGGATGGGTTTGGTCATCCCTGAGGAATATGGCGGCATGGGGATGACCTTCCTCGACCTGGTGGTTCTTCTGGAAGAGACAGGGCGGGCCTGTCTCCCCGGCCCCTTCTTTTCCACCGTGATTCTCGGCGGTTACACCGTCCTTGAGGCGGCAAACGAGGGGCAGAAAAAGGAGCTACTGCCCAAGATCGCCAACGGTGAGCTGATCCTCACACTAGCCCTCACCGAGCCCAGCGCCAAGTATGAGCCAGACGCGATCACGGTTAAGGCGGTGCCCGATAAAGATGATTACGTCATTAGTGGCACCAAGCTCTTCGTCGAGAATGCCCATCTCGCCGACTACATTATATGCGTCGCCAGGACTAAGGACGGAGCCAACCCCGAAGATGGGATAACCCTGTTCCTCGTTGACGGTAAGAGCCCAGGCATCAGCACCACCCTGCTCAAGACCATCGCTGGCGATAAGCAATGCGAGGTTATATTCGATAAAGTACGGGTGCCCAAGCAGAACATGCTGGGAAAACTCAACAAGAGCTGGCCGGTGGTGGAGAAGGTGCTGGAGAAGGCAACTGTTGCTCTCTGCGCCCAGATGGTCGGCGGCGCTCAAGCAGCCCTGGACATGAGTGTGGCCTATGCTAAAGAGAGGATACAGTTTGGCCGGCCTATTGGAAGCTTCCAGGCTATTCAGCACTACTGTGCCAATATGGTTACCGATGTCGATGGCTCGAAGTACATCACCTATGAGGCGGCGTGGAAGGTCTCCGAGGGGCTTCCCGCTACCCTAGAGGTCTCCATGGCCAAGGCGTGGGTCAGTGACGCCTATCGGCGAGTGACCCTCCTCGGGCACCAGATTCATGGGGGCATTGGCTTCTGCATGGACCACGATATGCCACTGTACTTTAAGAGAGCCAAGGCGGCAGAGCCCACCTTCGGCGATGCCGACTGGCACCGGGAGATCGTAGCCCAGCAACTGGGGCTTTAGCCTTTGACCATGTGATGTGGGGAGGGCTATCACAAAGGGGTGGCCCTCCCCTTTTCCATCCCCTTAACAAAAGGGAGTCCAGAGGGGGTCTCCCCTCTGGCAGGGTTCTAGGGTGTCCCCTAGTTATGTTTTCTTTCCCTCTCCTCGAGGAGAGGGGGTTAGGGGGTGAGGTGAAGAAAGATTGCGTCTTCTGTCGCATCGTAGCCGGCGAGATCCAGAGCGATATGCTGTATCAGGATGACGAGGTTATCGCCATACGTGACATCAAACCCCAAGCGCCAACCCATATCCTCATCATCTCTAAGGCCCACATCCCGTCACTGGCGGAGACCACCGCTGAGGACAGAGGTCTTTTGGCCCACATGTGTTTCACCGCCGTCGAGCTGGCTAAAAAGGAGGGTGTGTCTCAAAAGGGCTACCGCCTGGTGATGAACTGCGGTGCCGAGGGCGGTCAGGAGGTTCCTCACCTCCACCTCCACCTTTTGGGCGGGCGGGCGTTGGGGAGGCTGGGATAAAAATAAACTTCTGGCCCGGTTTGAGTCCGGCAAAGCAGTATTTTGCCTCCCTCACCTCAGCAACTATTTTAAGGCCCTTTGTCCCGAACCGCAAAGCTCTAGTGAGGACTCGGTGCTCGAGTTCCTCTACCGCTACGATATATCCCTTGGCAGCTACCGGATTGATAAAGCGCCAGCGGGGCGGCTCGACCCCTGGGTCGGCTACTGGGTTAAGGCCTGAGTGGAGTGCGACTTAGTGGTCCCGGCTGCGCCGATGCCCTAGCCGAGTTTCTCAGTGCCATTGGCCCTTACACCACAGCTATACATTCGATCTCGACGAGTATCCCCGGGAACACCTTCTCGGTTATGATGGCGTTGCGGGCGGGTGGGTCTTTGGGGAAAAAGGTGCGATAGACCTGGTTCATTGCGGGAAAGTCCTGGGCATTTGTCAGGTGCACGGTCGCCTTGACAACCTTGTCCAAGGAAGAGCCGGCGCTAACAGCATACGAAAAGAGAAAAGGCTGTGGCATAGTATAAGCAGGCTTAGGTGGCTGAAGGCTAAGCCCATTTACCTTATCCCTCAGCCACCTAGCCTGGGGTTGCCGAAAACTCTAGAGCGCTGCTCTGTGCCTGCCTCGGTGCCTACTATATCTTGCGTATCGCCTTTGCCTCGGGCGGAGGTGGCCCCTGCATCACCGCCGCGGCAACGCTGGGATGAACCTGAGTAAGCATCATCGGGTTGATCAGGTTCTCTTTGAGTATCAGCGTTTGTTGCTCCTCAGAGAGATCATTCCAGGTGATCCAGGTCAACGTGCCAGTCACGTTCATCGTCTGTATCTCGTGCATAACCTCCGGGTCGACAAGTACTTCCATGAAGGCCGGCTTCGATTCTTTCCTCACGAAGTCCAAACACTTCTTCAATGCCGGCTTGATCTGCTCATCCCGCTCCACAAACTCGGTATGGCAACCGAACTCCTTCATCATGCGGTCATATCTGATCTTGGGCAGGAACCCGGTGTAGTCCCAGAGCCGGTTGCCGGTGGGCTTACAGCAGTTACTGGCGACAAGGTCATATAGTCCGGTAACCAGTTGGTCGTTGTTCTCGTGGATAAACACCGCCGGGATGTTCCACCGGGAACACGTCTCGATATCCATCCCGCCTGCGCCCAGGCCACCGTCCCCCATGAGGACGATAACGGGCTTCTCTCGATTCGTCGCCAGCCCGGCGGCGAGAGCCATACCCGGCCCGTGGCCAATGCCGATGGTCTCGGCAGCATCCAGCACCGTCCCGGCATTGATGGCCCTATTCCAGTCGGTGAAGTAGGAGGCAGCGGTGAAGCCATCGATCACGGTGATATAGTCGTCGTGGAGCTCATCCCGCAAGACCTCCCAGGCCAGCCTGCCGACTAGGTCGGGGTGGAGGGGCATCTTCCCCCGCATCTTCTCCGTCCTCTCCATGGTCTTCTTGAAATAGTCCTCCTTAAGATCCACAACGAACTTGCGCCACGGCTCCCACTTCTTTATCGGCCGCTTTATGCCCATGTCCTTGGCACAGTCGATGAACTGCCGGAGCAACATCTTGCAGTTGCCGATAAGCTCCTCATCAGTGGCAATGACAAGGTCGACATTCTCCTGGCAGGTCTGGGCCTGGATGTGCCTGGTCTTGGCGCCAAAGAAGGGGGGGCGACCATCATTCTCTAGGTATCCGATGCGCAGCCCCATAACCAGGGCGCGGTCGGCGCCCCTCATCACCCTTCCTCTAGCTCTACCGTAGGCGTTCAGAGGGTCGTGTTCCGAAATCGCCCCTCGCGATATCCTGCGGGCATGGCACGGGATGCCCAGCAAGTGCACGAGCTCCCTAAGCTCCTCCTGAGCATCATCCTGGTGGATGCCGCTGCCTACGATCATAGCCGGCCTCTCCGCCTCCAGCAGCCACTTCAGGGCCTTTTCTATCATCGCTGGGTCTTCACAGGTTCTCCACACTCGCGGCGGGAAGGTGCCCAGCCGATAGTTCAAGAAGGCCTCAACTTTCATTGGCCATCCCGTAGGCCCACACATGTCCAGGTTGTGGGCTACCACGCACGGTCCACAAGGATGAGTAACCGCTGCGCGGAAGGCACTCTTAAGGTGGAAGAGGAGAGCTGTAGGATTGCTCGCCTTCCTGACCCACTTGCATATGCCTGGGAACTGGTGCTCAGCGCGGGAAATGCCCTGAGGGCCAAACTTGTAGTCGTCAAGGCTGCCGGTCTCGCCAACCCAGACCACCATGGGTGACTCTCCGGCATAGCCCTGCACCACCCCGGTCATAACATTGGTAAGACCGGTGCCGCCCGAGGCAAAAGCTACGCCCGGCCGCCGTGTCATCCTGCCCCAGGCATCGGCGGCAAAGCCAGCAGTGGCTTCGTGATGGACAGTCACCCGCGGGATACCGCGCATCATGGCCCGCATTTCCTGCGCCCAGCTAAGGGTGCCGATAACGGAAAAGACAACCTTGACCCCTTCCTCCTGAAGCAGTTGGGCTCCCAGGTCGAAGATATTGGCCTGCTCAAAGTCCTCAGGGGGCAACTCCGGCATCTCCAGTTCCCACATTGGCTTCAGCTTATCAGTGATCATCTTTTCTTCTTTGTCTGCCATCAGCCTCTACCTCCTTTGATGTTACCCTCAAATTTAGATACAAAACACTAATCATTGCCATTTGGCCATAGATGCATACCTCCTTCAGACGACCACTAGCCCAGCCGTCGAACTCAAATGCTCTGGGATGCGGCAGCACCCAGGTATTCGGCATATCTGGCCAGGTAGGATATTACTCTCACGCCGGCCTCGGGGCTACTATAGGTGTATATACCGTTTTGTTCCAGCTTGCTGAGAGCGGCTGCCTTTGTCTTGCCCACCGGAGCGGTCACAATCAAAGGCTTCTGGTATCGCTCGATCCGTTGAATCAGGCCATCCACTAGCTCCAACTCGGCTTCGGCCAGCCTGCGGGCATATTCCTGGGCTGGAGAGCCATCGTCGGCCTCTACGGGAAAGCCTATGCTGGTGATAGTGAGGACGGCATCGATATAATCCGCCTTCAATAGATTGCCTATGCACCCATAGGAACCCTCGACCACACCGGCCATGTCTACCGGGTTGGAGTGGGACCAGCGAGAGGGAAGATATTTGTTCAGGGCCTCAATAGTCTCCAGGCTTAAAGAGGGAACCTCAAGGCTGTAGCGGCGGCAAGCATCGGCAACTACTGCCCCAAAGCCGCCACCGACGGTGACGATGCCCACCCTCCGTCCTCGAGGCAGCGGCTGTCGAACCAGGGCCATGGCCACATCGACAATGTGGTCTGCTTCTTCTACCCTGATGACCCCGCACTGACGGAATGCAGCATCGTAGATAGCGTCCGTGCCGGATAGAGCGCCGGTGTGAGACAGGGTTGCTCGTGCTCCCTCAGCAGACCTCCCCGCTTTGATAGCCACTATAGGCTTCCGCTTCGATGTGCGTTTGGCGATGTCGAAGAAGCGCCTGCCGTCCTTGACGCTCTCAATATAGGCACAGATGACCTTTGTCTGCTCATCCCGGGACAGGTGTTCCAGGTAGTCTTCAATGGTGAGGTCGGCTTCGTTGCCGGTGCTCACATACTTGCTGAAGCCAGCACCCCGATCCACAGCGCGCTGCATGATGTAGCTGCCGAAGTTGCCGCTCTGTGAAATAAGCGCCAAAGGACCGGGCCTTATACCCCATTCATTTACGGTGAACAGGTCATTGACGGTGTTGAAATGCCCCATACAGTTGGGGCCCACAAAGCGAACTCCTCCACCCCTGGCGATTTTCAGGATGTCGGACTCCAGTTGGGCACCTACCTGCCCCGTCTCCTTGAAGCCAGCGGTGATGATAATTGCCACCTTGACCCCTTTATCGGCGCATTCTTGCATAGCCTTTGGCACTTCCTCGGGTGGGACAGCTATCACCGCTAGATCAATGGGGTCGGGTATCTCAGATAGGCTGGAATATGCTCTATGTCCCTGCACGTCACCGCCGCCGCGGCGAACCGGGAACACTCGGGTTGAGGTGCGTGACTTGAGCAGCCTATTAAGAATATTGAACCCCCACTTGCCCGGCGTGGATGAAGCCCCGATTACGGCGACAGAGCTGGGATAGAAAAGACAGTCTAAGCTATTTGACATCTGACTCTCCAACAATCTGCCACACTAGGGTGGTAGCAAGATGCAATACCACGGTATTGCGCATTTTCGCGCCATCGCTTTGGTACAATTGCCAATCGTCGGATGCTGGCTACACCTTGAAGATCATGACATTGGCACCGCCAACGCCCTCGTTATGAAGTAGAGCCACCTTGGGGTCTTTGACCTGCCTTGGCCCAGCTTGGCCCCTTAGCTGCCAGACCAGCTCAGCTATCATCCGCCCACCGGTCGCACCTATGGGATGCCCGCAACTGACCAGTCCACCATCGGTATTAACTGGGATTTTGCCCGTTATCTCAGTATTACCCTCCCCCACAAAGGGGCCACCCTGGCCGCGAGGGCAGAGGCCCAGGTCTTCCACGGCGAATACCTCCGCAGGGCTAAAGGCATCGTGCACCTGTGCCACATCCACATCCTCAGGGCCGAGGTCGGCCACCTCATAGGCTTTTTGGGCCAGCAGTTCTTCATCAGCCTCGGAAAGCCGGGGCTGATCGCTGGAGTAAACAGGGCTTCCTGCCTCCCAGCTGACCAGCAGGACCGGCTTGTTGGTATACTGCCTGGCCTTTTTCTTTGAACACAGCACCGTCGCTGTCGCCCCATCAGCATTTGCTGAGCACATATAAAGAGTGATGGGGTCGGCAATCAGGCGTGCGTTTAGCACCTCATCCAAAGTGTATACTTCCTGGTAAGTGGCATTGGGATTGAGGCTGCCATTTCGGTGGGCCTTGACCGCCGCTTGGGCAAAGTGCTCGCGTTTGGTTCCATAGAGGTGCATATGCCGTCTGGCCCTAGTGGCATAGGCACCTGGGGTAATGAATAGTCCCATGAGCCCCTCATAACCGAAGTCACTGGGGTCGCCTCCCGCGGGGACCAGGCCTCGGGGCATCTTCTCTAGGCCAATGACCATAGCCGTATCATACACCCCTGCCGCTATCAACTGCGCTGCCAGCAGGACGCCCCGGCTCTGGCTGGCGCAGGCCACCTCCACGTTGGTAATGGGGATACCCGTCATACCTAACTGGCCGAAGACATCGGCTCCGGTGCCCAAAGCTTGATGGCAGTGAGCAGCAAAGCCGATCTGGATATCCCTGTAGTCAATCCCGGCATCCTTAAGGGCCTTACGCCCTGCTTCCAAACCCATTTTGGTATTGGCCCTGCCCGTCTGTCTCCCAAATTTTGTTACCGCTACCCCCAATATCGCTACTTCTTTTTTTATCATCTCTGCCTCCTAGATGTGCATTGACCGCCATTATCCCAGCCTGCTTCAGGCTTTGGTAGGCCTAAAGGCAAAGGCTATTATCTCCCTCTCTTCATCCTCAGCAGCCTTAAAGAAATAGAGTTCCACACCCATGCCGACCTTGACCGCATCGAACCCGATGTCCGTGACTAGGCTTTGTACCCATACCTTCTCTGGCAACTCCACTTGAGCGATGATAAAGGGGGGCATCAGTAGTGTGCCAGGATAGGTCTGTGTGGCAATGGTGTAGCTCCAAATCTTCCCCCTCTGGCTGAGGGCGACCTCCTCCATCTCCTCACCATAGCAATTGGCGCAGATCTCCCTCGTTGGGTAGAAAAATTTGCCGCAACGTTTGCATCTAGCGCCGATGATATAGCCCGGTTTCTCCGGTGAAACGGGGAAAGTATATACCCCCTTCCTTACCGGCACCTTCTTCTTAGCTTCACTGCTAGCCAAAGCAACCTCCTTAAAAAGCGTCTTTATGGAATAGCCAGGCAATCTGCCGACACTGACTCAGCCCTCTCCCTGATTCCAGGGAGGGACAACCGAAGACTTCAGCCTTTCCTAGCCCCTTCTCAGTTTGATTACCAACGGCAGAAGCTCTCATGCCGTTTCCACAGGCTCGCCGGTTGATCGCCCTATCTCAATGGTGGGCTCTGGTCTCCAACTCACACAGGTGGCCCGGTCATAGGCCATGACCCGCTTTCGGGTTCGGCTGCGGGGTATGTCCCGCTTCTCCAGCTCCACTTCCACCTCTGCGGTGCGCCCCTGAAGCAAGTAGGAGCGATAGGGCTCAGGTATCCGTTCCACCTCCAATTGGTGGGCGATGACTCCCAGCCGGAAGGACAGAGTCTCAAACCAGGGATGCACCACCCGGTTATCGACCATAACATTGACTATCGCTGTCTTCCCCGAATCGAAGGCACGATAAAGGGCAGCCTTGATCTCGTCAGCCTTGGTAACGTATTCCCCATGACAGCCTATGGCCTGGAACATCTTGTCATACCTAAGATCGGGCAAATAGTCCCAGGAGTCCACCTGGCCCTGGAACCAGCAGTCCACCCCGCCGGCCAGGCTGCCGTGATTGCATACCAGATACACTATGGGCAGCTTGTAGCGCAAGGC
>CAYSLE010000039.1:0-9513 GCA_964431905.1 uncultured Dehalococcoidales bacterium
CCATCTCCAGCTTCCTCCCCTTAAGGGGCGACCTGTGGCGCGCCACTCTGGCCCTCTATGCCGCCGAGCTGGTGGACCAGTTCACCGCGGAACATCTGGAGAACTACCCCATCTTCAAGCTGTTGCTCGATACCCTGCACCAGCTCTGTGAGGCCAAGGACGGGGAACTGACCATGCGCTACTTCGAGCTCCACCTGCTGGCCCACCTCGGCTACCAGCCGGAGCTTCACCAATGCCTGGGCTGCAAATCAGCCCTGGAGCCCACCACCAACCTCTTCAGCCCCACCGGCGGGGTGCTCTGCACCCAGTGCCGGGATAAGGAGCCGCTGTCGCGCCCCATCTCGGTCAATGCCCTCAAGGTCATGCGCTTCCTGGCAAAGAGCGACTACGCCAGGGCCAGCCGTTTGAAGCTAGACCCTGACCTATCCAGGGAGCTGGAGAGCCTGCTGCGCCAGTACATCAGATACCTCTTAGAGCGAGAGGTGAAGACGGTGGAGTTTCTCGACCGGCTGAGAAGACAGGTAACACCTTGACATCCTGCGGCTGCCCGTGTAGACTGTGGAAACTCCTAGAGAAAGGGTTCAAAGGCTATGAGACAGGTAATAGGAATACTTTTAGGCGGCGCTACCGGCCTGGGTTTGATGCTCCTGCTCGAGTTTTTACTTGATGTTCTACAGGAATCCATTGGAGTCTACACCTATTTAGTTGTAGGCCTGATAGCCGGCCTGTTTTTGGGATTTGCCGTTGGCCTGTTCTCAAGACGGCTGGGCACGTTTGTAGCTCTCATATCGATCATCCTGCTCAGCGTCGCTGGCTCCTTGGTAGGACAGGATGTGGCGGAAATACTGATAGCGGCCCTCTCCTACTTCCTAGCCGGATTGATGGCCGGGGCCTTCTCCGGGGTCAGATACGACCAAGGCTATGGCCTGGGGCGTGGCGCCATCCTGCCCGGACTGCTGGCCGGCCTCCTGCTGATGGGCCTTGACATAGCCTACAACTACGGCATCACCGGCGAGATCATCGATGTTTACGCTATCACACTGCCCATTGTGTTTGCCGTGATTCTGGGCGCATTAGGTGGCGCTGTCGGCGGCCAAATAGGGGGGGTCAGGGTATAAACTGTCACCTGCGGCGCTCGATGAGGTAGTGCGCCAGATCGATCAGGGAGCGGCGGCAGGCGTTCTCAGGAAGCCCATCCAAAGCGCGGCAGGCCCGAGTGGAGAAGTCAGCAGCAATACGGTAGCATTCCTCAACAATGAGAGAGTTTCGCACCATTTCGATGACCCGCTGTACCTCCGCTCGATCTCTCCCTTTTTGAAAGAGTTCTTTTATCGGGTTGTCCTGTGGGTAGTTCTCCATAAGGAGGATCGCCGGTAGAGTGAGTGTGCCCTCCAGCAAGTCGCTGCCCACCGGCTTCCCCATCTCCTCCTCATCGCCGGTGAAGTCCAGAATGTCGTCTACGATCTGGAACGCCATACCCAGGTCATGCCCGTAGGCGCGGAGGGCAGCTACCGCTTCCTCAGGGGCCTCGCTCAGCAGCGCGCCGGCCTCGGGGGCTGCGGACAAGAGAGAGGCAGTCTTGCTCGCGATTTGCTCATAATAGTCCTGCCGGGTCTGCTGCCAATTATAGGCGCTAAATAGCTGCCGGAGCTGACCGCTGGATATAATTATCAGGGTCTCGGAAAAAAGTTTCATCACCCTCTGGTTACCTACAGTGTAAACCAGGTAAGCGGAGTTAGAGAAGAGAAAGTCCCCCAAGAGCACGGCTATGCCATCGCCCCAGCGGTTGTTCACCGTGGGCCGGCCTCGCCGCATCGCAGAATCGTCCACAGCATCATCGTGAACCAGGGTTGCAGTGTGAAACAGCTCAACGGCGGTGGCTATCATAACCAATTGCTCAAGGTCGTGGCGATAGAACTTGCCCGCGAGAAGGGTGAGCGCAGGGCGAATACGCTTGCCACCACCCTCTAGAATATGCTTTAGCGGCTCTGTCATCCAGGGGACGTTAGCCCTGGTAAAAGCCTTCAGGTTATTCTCCACCATAGCCAGGCCTTGCTCAACCGGTTCGTAGATAGAGGCGATCGTCAACAGGCTCCTTTCAATAGAATAGGCAGTCCAAAGAGTTTACTAGCGTTCTCTGCGGTGCGCTCCGCTACTACATCGGGGGATATCCCCCTAATCTCAGCGATCTTTTCCGCAATAAAAGACAGATAGGATGGCTCATTCCTCTTGCCTCGATGGGGATGGGGGGTGAGAAAGGGACAGTCGGTCTCGATGAGAAGCTTTTCCAATGGGATATCACGGGCGATCCCCATTGCGTGAGAGGAGGGATAGGTGACCGGGCCAGCGATGGAAAGGAAAAAGCCCATCTCGATATACCCTTCTCCCAGCTCCACATCACCGCTAAAGCAATGGAGAACCCCCAGAGGTTTGTCTCGCTTAGAGCGTCCGGCCCAGTCCGTGAGTATATTCAGCACCTCTTTCTGGGCATTGCGGGAGTGAATAATCACCGGCAGGCCAAGCCTCTCCGCCAGTTCCAGTTGTGCCTTGAAGGCCTGTACCTGTGCCTCTCTCGGCGACAGATTGCGATAGAAGTCCAGCCCGATCTCCCCGATAGCGACCACCTTGGGATGCCGGGCAAGCTCGGCCAGCTTGGCGAGGTCGCCATCCGCCATTCTAGAGGCGTTATGGGGATGAAAGCCAACGGCAGCGTAGACCTCCCCATACCGCTGGGCTAACTCTATCGAAACCTGGCTGGAACGGAGGTCGCTTCCAACGTTGACCACAGCACCCACACCGGCGTCCCTGGCTCGGGACATCACCCGATCGCGATCCTTATCAAAGAGGCCAACCTCGATATGGGCATGAGAATCTACTAGCAACGAGCACGCTCCAGCCTGGCGTTTTCCTCATCTGCCACCCTATCGTCTAGTTTAGCGAAGAGGGGCTGCGGCGAGGCTAATTTTTGTCCCGGTGCCAGCTCAGCCAGCGACCAGCCGCCACCTTCCACCCGTCCGTCAAACCCAAGGAGGTTATGCAATTTCTCGGAGCTAAAGGGCAAGAAGGGATACAGGATCGTTTTCAGGCAGGAGATGACGGAGAGGGCTACATATAAAGAGGTGGCAGCGCCCCCGGGATCCTCGCCTATCCTTTTCCACGGCGCCTTGTCATCGAGGTAGCGGTTCGCCTCCTGAGCCAGGCTCATCGCCGTCCTGATCGCCTCCCGGAAATGACACCGGTAAAGCAGTGCATCCACAGTATCGAAGGTATCCCCTGCTTTGTTGAGAAGGGATCTGTCCTTATCATTGAGTTCACCGGGCTGTGGCACGGCACCGTTGAAGCTGCGATAGGTGAACGCCAGCACCCGATGAACCAGATTCCCGTAAGTAGCCACCAACTCGTCATTATTGCGGCGCACAAACTCGCGCCACGAGAAATCGGTATCGCCGTTCTCCGGCATATTCACCGACAGGAAGAAGCGAAGCGGGTCAGGGTCGTAGCGCTCCAGATAATCGGGGAGCCAGACCGCCCAGTTGCGACTGGTGGAGAGCGGCCGGCCCTCAAGGGTCAGGAACTCATTGGCCGGCACATCGTAGGGGAGGTTGAGCCCACCGTAGCCCATGAGCATCGCCGGCCAGATAATGGTGTGAAAGGGGATATTGTCTTTGCCGATGAAGTAATAGCTCTTGGTATCCCCCTGCCAGAACTGGCGCCATCTCCCATCATCGCCCACGTTCTTGGCCCACTCCTTGCTCGCCGAGAGATAGCCGATCACCGCCTCAAACCATACATAGATTCGCTTGGTGTTAAAGCCGGGCACAGGGACAGGAATGCCCCACTCCAGGTCCCTGGTGATGGCCCGATCCTTCAGCCCTTCGATAAGCAGGCTGGTGGTAAAGTTCAAAACATTCTGCCTCCAGTGGGACTGCCCCCTGACCCAATCTAGGAGCTGATCATTGAAGGCGCTGAGGCAGAGGAAGAAGTGCTCCGATTCCCTGACCTCGGGAAGGGCAGAGCATATTCGGCAGTAGGGGTCGATGAGATCGATGGGATTGAGAGGCTTGCCACAGCTATCACACTGGTCTCCCCTTACCCCTTCAGAGTGGCAATAGGGGCACGTGCCCTCCACGTAGCGATCAGGCAAGAATCTGTTGCAGCTGGGGCAGTAGAGTAAAGCCATGGTGTCCTTATAGATGTAGCCCTTATCCCTGAGGGTGAGAAAGAAATCCTGGGCCACCTCATGATGGTTTGAGGTCTCGGTGCAGGTAAAGAGGTCGAAGGAAACACCCAGCTTCCGCCATGAGTCCAGAAACTCCTGGTGGTATCGGGCGGCCACCTCTCGCGGTGCCCTGCCCTCCTGCTCAGCGCGCACTGTTATCGGCGTGCCATGCTGATCTGACCCCGAGACCATGAGCACCTCATTGCCCTTAAGGCGATGATAACGGGCGAAGATGTCCGCAGGCAGATAAACCCCAGCCACATGACCGAGGTGGAGCGGGCCATTAGCATAGGGCCAGGCCACCCCAATAAAGATTCGCTCCCTCATAGACACAATGCCCTTTTATTCTACCATAATCTAGGGTCAGAATACAAAAGTTAGCTCAGCCTCAGCCAAAGCTGGTAGAGCTCCTTCTTAGAAGCGCCGGTCGCCCTGGCCACTTGCGATACCGCCTCCTTGGCCGACAGGCCTTGTTCATGTAAGCGGCGTAGTTCTCCTTCGACGGGGGCGGTGAGCGCCCCTTCCCTCTTGGACTTCCCTTCGATAACCAGGGTGAACTCCCCTATCGGCTCCCGAAAATGATCCCGGGCGGCGCTCACCGCCCCCCGGAAAACCTCTTCATGAATCTTGGTCAACTCACGACAGACAGCGATCCTGCGATCCCCCAAAACCTCGAGGATGTCTTCCAGTGTAGCCACGAGCCGGTGGGGGGATTCAAAAGCGATGAGGGTTCGTTGCTCTTGAGCAATCTGTTCCAGAAAACGGCGACGCTGCCCCTTTCTGCGGGGGAGGAATCCAAGGTAGACGAATTGGTCTGTGGGCAATCCAGAGACGGCGAGGGCGGTGACCAGAACCGAGGGCCCTGGGATGGGAACAATGGAGATGCCCCGCTGGGCCGCCGCTACCACCAGCTCATAGCCGGGATCGCTTATGCCCGGCATCCCCGCCTCGGAAACTAAGGCCACGTCCTCTATCTCAAGACGGCGGAGCAGATAGGGGAGTTTGGCCTTTTTGTTGTGCTCATGATAGCTGGTAAGCCGGGCCCTGATGCCATAGGCAGAGAGCAGCCGTCTTGTCTTTCGTGTATCCTCAGCGGCAATGAATGCCACCTGGCTAAGGATGCGCAGAGCACGAAAGGAGACATCCTCCAGGTTTCCTATCGGCGTGGCGACGATATAAAGGGTGGTCATGGCTCCTCCAAGAAGGAACTATTATATCCTACCTAGCCTCACCCGTCCACTGAAAACGTTTAGTTTCGCTTTTCCGCACCACTGTGAGTTTGGGAGCGAAGCTCCCAAGGGCGGGAATAATAAACATCGGTAAACGCTCTGTCCGCCTGGCATTGACTTCAGCCATCCACCTTGATATAGTGTCTGTTAAATCCACGGCCGAGGAGGGAAAGTCTATGGCTGCCCCTCAGTTCAAGGAAATGCGACGCTCTTATGGCTTTGACGAAGTTGCTATTGTTCCCGGCGACGTTACCTTTAACCCGGAGCAGGTGAATATCGATTTTGCTCTGGGTAACTTCACCTTCTCCATGCCCATCCTCGCCTCTGCAATGGACGCGGTGGTCGACACCCGGTTTGCGATTCTATTCAACAAGCTGGGCGGGCTGGCAGTGCTCAATTTGGAAGGAGTTCAGACGCGCTACGAGAATGCCGATGAGATTCTAGCCGAAATCGCCAGCGCCCCCGATGATAAAATCACCCCCTTCCTGCAAAAGGTCTACTCCAAGCCAATTAAGGAGAACCTCATCGGGGAGCGGATACGGCAGATTAAGAGCGCAGGGGCTATTTGCGCCGTTTCGGTGACTCCCCAGAACACCAAGCGCTTTGCCCCCATCACCGCCGAGGCCGGGGTGGACATCTTTGTGGTGCAGTCTACAGTAACCACCGCCCGCCATATATCGAAGAGCTACCGTGGCCTCATATTCTCCGAGCTGTGCCAGCTAATGCCAGCGCCTATCATCGTGGGCAACTGTGTAAGCCATAGCGCTGCTTTGACACTGATGCGCGAGGGCGTTTCCGGAATCCTGGTCGGCGTGGGGCCGGGGGCAGCATGCACCACCAGGGAGGTTCTGGGGGTTGGCGTCCCCCAGGTAACAGCCACCATGGATTGCGCCGCCGCCCGCGATCAATATCTGAGGGAGACGGGGAGATACGTGGCCGTGATCACCGATGGCGGTATTCGCACCGGCGGCGACCTGTGTAAGGCCTTTGCCTCCGGTGCCGATGCGGTGATGCTGGGCTCGATTTTGGCTCAGGCTAAGGAGGCCCCAGGGCACGGCTACCACTGGGGCATGGCCAATCCCCACCCCGCATTGCCCCGGGGGACGCGGATCAAGGTCGGCACCTCAGGCTCCTTGGAGCAGATCCTCTTCGGGCCAGCCACAGTCACCGGCGGGACGCAGAACCTGGTAGGGGCATTGCGCACCGCCATGGGCATGTGCGGCGCCCTCTCCATCAAAGAGATGCAACGAGTGGAGATGGTGATCGCCCCGGCGATAAAGACCGAGGGCAAATACTGGCAAATCCCCTAAGTTTAACCCCTTGACTTCAGGCCAACCGTGTGTTAGTATCGGGCAACAACAAATAAGGTGAAGACGGGGAACAGGAGTAGTAGGCGTCAAGCGAGGGTCAGAGAGTCGGGTTAGGTGTGAGCCGACACCGGCGCAGCGCGCGAATGGGCCTGGGAGTCGCAAACCGAAAACTGCGTAAGTAGGCTTTGCCGGAGAGGGCACCGTTATCACAGCCCAGGGTATCGCCCCGATAGGTGGGGGCCGTACCTGAGAGAGATACCCCGGTTTCCCGGGGTAATTAGGGTGGCACCGCGAAGTTTGAACCCTTCGCCCCTTAGGGCGGAGGGTTTTTGTTTAGGCGAAAAAGCTCTCTGGCTCGGTTCGCCTGAAGGCGGAAAGATATGTACTACCCAACATTAGA
Source organism: uncultured Dehalococcoidales bacterium (assembly GCA_964431905.1). Classification (GTDB taxonomy): domain Bacteria; phylum Chloroflexota; class Dehalococcoidia; order E44-bin15; family E44-bin15; genus CAYSLE01. The sequence goes on from CAYSLE010000039.1 coordinate 7,159, forward strand.
TGAGGTGCGAAAACTGAAGAGGCAGGGCAACCTGGTGCCTATATGCCGCGACATCGTTGCTGACCTGGAGACCCCGGTCTCCGCCTACCTCAAGATCGCTCGCGGCCCCTACTCCTTCCTCCTGGAGAGCGTCGAAGGCGGGGAGCGATTGGCCCGCTACAGCTTCATCGGCTCCGAGCCATACTTTGTAGTCAAGGGCGATGGCAAGGGCGACCCCCTGCTTAGAGTGGATAGGGAGCTTGGTAAATACCGGCTGGTTCCCGTTGCCGGCCTGCCCCGCTTTCATGGTGGAGCGGTGGGCTATCTGGCTTACGAGGCGGTGAGACACTTTGAGGAATTGCCATCGCCCGATTCCGACCCTTTGGGCCTGTCCAAAGCCCTTTTCATGTTTGCCGACACCGTGCTGGTTTTCGACCACCTGACCCACAAAATTAAGGTGGTGAGCCACGCCTACCTCGACGGTGATGTCAAAGGAGCCTACCGCAGGGCGGTGGAGAGGATCGATACTCTGGTAGAGAGGCTGGGCCAACCTATCGAGCAAGAAAGAGGAGGGCAAAAGACGCCGCCCTTAAGGTCTCCCATCTCATCTAATATCCCCCAGGCTGAGTTCGAGGCTAAGGTGGCTCAGGCCAAGGAGTATATCGAGGCCGGGGAGATCATTCAGGTGGTGCTGTCGCAGCGGCTGAGCAAGGCCACCAACGCCAGCCCCTTTGACATCTACCGGGCGCTGAGGAGCATCAATCCCTCGCCCTATATGTATTACCTTCATCTGGACGACTGCCACGTCGTGGGCGCCTCCCCGGAGCTTCTGGTGCGGGTGGAGGACGGGGTAGTAGCCACCCATCCCATCGCCGGAACCCGGCCTCGGGGGGCAAGCCCGGCCCAGGACCTAGCCCTGGAGGAGGAGCTTAAAAGGGACGAAAAGGAGCTTGCCGAGCACATCATGCTCGTCGACCTGGGGCGCAACGACATCGGTCGGGTCAGTGAGCCGGGCACGGTGGAGGTCACCCAGCTTATGGACGTGGAGCGCTACTCCCACGTGATGCACCTGGTATCGCACGTCCAGGGGAAGCTGCGCCGCGACCTGACCCAGTTCGATGCCCTGAGGGCCTGTTTCCCCGCCGGCACCGTCTCCGGCGCGCCCAAGATTCGGGCTATGGAGATCATCGCCGAACTGGAGCCAGATAAGCGGGGCCCCTATGCCGGTGCCGTGGGCTACTTCAGCTTCTCCGGCAACCTGGACACCGCCATAACCATTCGCACCATCGTCATGACCGAGGGCACTGCCCACGTTCAGGCAGGATGCGGCATCGTTGCCGATAGCGTGCCCGAACGCGAGCATCAGGAGAGCATGAACAAGGCCCAGGCCCTGATCAAGGCCATCGAACAGGCGGAGGGTTCCTAGATGCTGCTCCTTATAGATAACTACGACAGCTTCACCTACAACCTGTTCCAGTATCTGTGCGAACTGGGCGCGGAGGTGAGGGTGGTGCGCAACGATAAGACAACCATCGCTGAGATCGAGAGGATGGGGCCGCAGCGGATTGTGATCTCGCCCGGGCCGGGAACCCCGGACCGCGCCGGCATCTGCAATGAGGTCATCCGCCACTTCGGGCCTCGTATCCCCATTCTGGGCGTCTGCCTCGGTCACCAGTGCATCGGCTACAGCTACGGGGCGGTGGTGGCGCGAGCCGGGGAGATCAAGCACGGCAAATCATCCCTCATCTACCATACCGGCGAGGGCGTGCTTAAGGGGCTGCCCAACCCCTTCCCCGCCATTCGCTACCATTCGCTGGCGGTGATGCGAGAGGGGCTGCCCAACTGCCTGGAGGTGACCGCCTGGACAGACAATGGTATCATCATGGGGCTGAGGCACCGGGAGCATCCGGTGGAGGGGGTGCAGTTCCACCCCGAGTCCATCATGACCACGGTGGGCAAGGATTTACTCAGGAATTTTCTGGAGGTGGGGAGATGACAGTTATAGCGTGGGTTTTAGTAGCAGGCATCGCAATATCATTGATACTTTGCTTAACTGCTATAGTAAAGGCATGGAAAGAACGATTTACAGGTAAATGGATTGCTCTCTTTGTATTGGGTTTAGGAGGTCTATTCCTTATTTATTTAGGTTATAACCTCAATGAAATTGAGCCTGCGGATCAGGCAATAATCATGCTTACGGCTGGCCTAGTTGCTGTTACTGGTCTTTATGCCTTCTCAGCGGCCAGGCAAGCTAGTGCCAGTGTGAAATTGGCTGAGGAGACGAGGGAGCAACGGATCGCCATGTATAGGCCACATATAGTTCTGGAAAAAAGGGACAGCGTGCGTGGGAAATACTTTATGAAGGATATCCATGTG
>CAYSLE010000040.1:0-9268 GCA_964431905.1 uncultured Dehalococcoidales bacterium
GCGATTAAGCCGGAGCAGATGAAGGCTTTTGGGGTTCTTCAGGGCCACGAATCGGTGGCGGAACTGATAAAGGATATGGATGAGTTCGGCTACGACAAGATCGTTATCAGCGCCACCAAGATGTGGTCCTACCACTATCACCACCAGCTCATCCTGGACTACAGCATCGACGATGTCGGCGACATCGTGCGGGAGGCCAAGGGGAGGGTGATCGGGGCCGCCAGCTACAACCCCTTCCGGATCGAGGAAAGCCTCAAGGAGGTGGAGAAGGGGGTCAAGGAATACGGCTTCAAATATGTTTGGTTCCACCCCCTCTCCTTTGGGCTGAGGCCCGACGACCGCAGGTTCTACCCCCTCTATGCCAAGTGCAATGAGCTGGACATTGCGGTGGGGATGCAGGTTGGCCACTCGGCGGAGGTGCTGCCCAGCGAGGTGGGGCATCCCATGACCGTGGATAATGTGGCCATAGATTTCCCCAACCTGAGGATAAACCTGTCCCACACCGGCTGGCCGTGGGTGGATGAGTGGTGCTCCATGCTGTGGCGCCACCCCAACGTCTATGGCGATATATCCGCCTACTTCCCCAGCCGGCTGGAGCAGTCTCAGATTCGGTTCATGGACAGCGGTCGGGGGCGGGACAAGGTGCTCTTCGGCACCAATGGCCTGGGCCTGAAGAGGTGCAAGGAGGAGTTCATGGCCCTGCCCATAAAGGATGAGACCAAGAGGATGGTGCTCCGGGAGAATAACATAAAATTCCTTAAATTGGAGGAATAGGAGGGGAGAAATGGCAGAGTATGGGAAGATAACCGATGAGGGCATCGCCGAGCTGCGAAAGCTCATCGGCGTGGAGCGGATAGGGAGCTCGATGCATGGTCGGCTGGAGTCAATGACCATTAATAAGGAGTTCATCAGGCGCTTTGCCACCGGCGTAGCCGACATGAACCCTCTCTTTGTGGATGATGGATATGCCAAGAAGTCGCCCTACGGTGCCATCATCCTGCCTCCGGGCATGCTTTCGATGATGGAGAGGGTAAACGGAGCCACCGATGGGCTGCCCGGCTGTCACACCATCTGGCGTCACGCCACCCTGGAGTGGCATCAGCCGATAAAGGTGGGTGATACGCTGAAATCTTCAACCCGCCTGGTCAATGTTCGGGAGGCGGAGAGCAAGTTCGGCGGCGGAAGGACGGTGATCCAGGACTACGAAACCACGGTGAAGAATAAAGAGGGCACGGTGGTGGGGACCTATAAGACATCGTGGCTTCGCTTCGAGAGGGCTAAGTCAAAAGGGGCGGGGAAGTATATGGCGCGTCCCCTGGCGCACTATACCCCGGAGCAGATAGAGGACATAAAGGCACAGTATAAGCGGGAGGTGAGGCGGGGTGCCCAGCCGCTCTACTGGGAAGATGTCAATGTGGGGGAGGAGATACCCCCCAAGATAAAGGGGCCGACGACAACCACCAGCAAGATCGCCTTTGAGCTGGCGGGTGGCTCCGGGGGATGGGTGGTAGGGCACGAACTGGCCTTCGAACTCTTCGAGCGGCACCCCGGCCTGCCCTTCATCAACGAGCAGGGGATCCCTGAGGTGCCCCTGGCTATCCACTGGAGCAATGAGCGTTGCCAGAGGATCCTGGGCTTGCCCGGCGCTTATGAGGCGGGCTATGAGAGGATAAACTGGATGGTCCAGGGCTATATGAACTGGATGGGGGACCACGGTCGGATGAAGAAGCTCTTCGTCAGATTCCCCAGGTTCAGCCTTCTGGGGGATACCACCTGGTGCAAAGGCAAGGTGGCGGAAAAGCGCGTCGAGGGCGAAGACCATATCGTGGTTCTTGACATCTGGACGGAAAACCAGATGGGGGAGAACACCACCATGGGTCAAGCCGAGGTTATCCTCCCCTCCCGGGGGTGATTAGCGGGTTGACGCTCCAGTCAGGGCAGGGGGCTCAGGACTCTATAGCTGCTGCCCCTTTATCGAAGTCGGCGGTCAACGCTGTCTCCCGGGGTAGCCCCAGGCCCTTGGTGGCGATTACCAGCCGCTGGATCTCGGAGGTCCCACCGCCGAAGGTGTTAGCCACGGTTACCAGATAGTTGCGGGTAATCCTTCCCTGAAGTTGGGCCCATTTAGAGCCCTTGTGCAGCGACCCGTAAAGGCCGAGGACTTGTGTCCCCATGTTCACCAGCCGCTGCGACAGCTCGCTGTGGTAAAGCTTCACCATGGAGGGCATATAGCCCAGGGGCAGCCCCTTACTCTGCAACCAGGCAACCCTATAGGAGAGCATGCGACCAACCTCTATCTCAACGGCCATCTCGGCCAGCCGTTGCTTTAGCATAGAATCTGCCGCCAGGCCATCGCTGCCTTTGACCTCCTTAACGAACTCCACCAGTTCCTCCAGAAGCCGCCGTGCCGACGCCGAGTTGCCGATGGCCGACCTCTCCGATTCCAGGCTTCTCCCCGCTGCCTGGTACCATGCCTTATTCTTATCCCCCAGAAGGGCGCTTTTGGGCACCCTGACATCGTCAAAGAAGACCTCGTTTAGGGTGTGCATGCCCACCATATCTATCAGCGGGCGCACGGTGATGCCCGGGGTCTTCATGTCCACCAGAAGGCAACTGATCCCCCTATGTTTGGTAGCGTGGGGGTCGGTCCTGACCAGGAGGATACACCAATGGGCGAAGTGAGCCATGGTGGTGAAGGTCTTCTGGCCATTGATGACGAAATCGTCGCCATCCTCCACCGCCCTGGTTTGAAGGGAGGCCAGGTCGGAGCCAGCTCCAGGCTCGGTGAAGCCCTGACACCACAAGGTCTCCTGCCTAACTATTGGTGGCAGGTGTCGTTCCTTCTGCTCCGGCGTTCCGTAGGCGATGATGGCCGGGCCAGCGATGTTGAGCCCCATGAAATCGGGCCGTGGTGCCCGGTGATAGGCCATCTCCTCGTTGAAGATGACCTGCATCATGACCGGCCAGTCCTGGCCGCCGTACTCCTTAGGCCAGTGAACCGCGGTCCAGCCCTTCTCCACAAGCTTACGAATGAAGCTGAAATAGAACGAGGTCTGCCAGCCCTTTGCTTCTGGGCCCCGGGCGGCATACTGTTCCTTTATGAAGGAGCGAACCTCCTCCCTGAACTTTTCCTCTTCCTCGGTAAAGCGAAAATCCATGCCTACCCCCTCGATTCTCGGCTGATATTAGGTATGTCCCTAAGCCCGCCTTTCCCTCAACTCAGCTCTCTTAGCCTCTTTGGGATTTGATGACCGCAGTAGCCCTTTAAGGACAAGGTCGGAGAAAGCCGACGCAATTTCCTTTGCAGCGAGCTTGCCCTGGGGGGAATACCACTCGATAGCCCAATTACACATGCCCAAGATAGCGCGCGTCGCTAAAGTGACGTCAACCGGGGCAAACTCCCCTCGCTCCACCCCTTCGGTGATGAGCCTGCGGAAGACGTTCTCATACTGCCGCCGCTGCTCCAGCAACTTTTTCCTATGCTGGTCGGGGAGCGCCCGATATTCCCGCAGGAAGACCCTCGACCAGGTCAAGCCGGTTTGCGTCTCGAACAGTTCGAGGTGCCTGTGAATGGCAGTGTGCACCTTTTGCTCTGCCGTTAGCCGGGTGTCCTCGAGCAGCGCCCTGACGTTGGCAATGAACTTAGGTGGGATCAACTCCGCTATCTCGAGGAGGAGCTGCTCCTTGCTCTCGATGTAGTAGTAGAGGCTGCCCTTCTTAATGCCCACCGCCGCAGCGAGGTCTTCCATGGATGTGGCATGATAGCCCTTTTCGCAGAACAGGCGCGCTGCCTCTTCAAGGATTCGGTCGTGGGATGTCTGAATCATCTCCTCTAGCTGCCCGCTGTCAAACTACCGGTCGGCTAGTAGTCTACTACATCACGATGCCCTTTGTCAAGGGTCGTTCCTCTGCCTTAAGGCCGTCAGCCTAGCTTGGCTTATCTCAAGGCTTTGGTCTAAGGAGGAGATGATTACGGGAAGGGGTGCCTGTGACCCTAGCCGCCTGCCTTTTTCTTTGTCGCCATGGTCTCAAGGAAGGCATCCAGCTTCGCCTTCCACTCAACTTCAGAGTGATCGCGAATATCACCCATATCGCTTTCCAGGATCAGCACCGATGATGCTGGGAAGCTCTCCTCAAGCAAGCGTCTCTGGTGGAGCTGGCCGATGGTGGCCGAGCGGCAGGAGCGCTGCATGCTCATCACCACACCCTGGGCGTGGAAGGGCTGGATCAAGGCCACAGGGCTAAAAAGTCCGGACAGGCCGCCCAGGCTCGATTGCCTAATCCCCTGCTGCCGGGCGATGTATGCCGCTGCCGGCCTGGTCCTCAGCAGCAGCATGCGCATCAGGGGATCGGTGACAGTATCGGGCAACTCCACCGGGGCGAAGGGCTGATAGGACGTTTGATAGACGAAAACCCCTCCCCGATCCTCCACATAGTTGAAGATGTCCATGGTATGCCACGGGGGAATCCCCCCACCCCAGATGAGGCGATACTTCTCTTCAGGGATTATGCTCACCTTGTTATCCACCCGCTGCTTTACCTCGTCATAAAGCCCCTGGTAGAACTCCAGGGCCTCCTCTGTCCCTGCCATAAAGTAGGCGGGGACGAAGTTGTTAAAGGTATCCTCGGCAGGCATGGGGCAGGGCTCGGTGGAGGCGGCGAGGATAAAGGCATCATACATCAGGGCATTGGTCTTCTGCGATCGGCGCACGATCTCATCCAGCTTATCCCAGTCCAACTTCTTCCCCAGCGTCTTCTCCATGAAGGCGATGAGCCCGTGTAGCTGAGCTAGGGTATAATTCATATAGTGCAGCATGGTATCGGGGCGGCGAGCGCTCCCTATCGGGGGCAGGGGCATGTCGAAGTTATAGCATGGGACATCCAGGTATCGAGAGAAGGCCTGGAACCATTTATATCGGGCATCGCACATGAAGCCGGAGCCGATGAGCATCGTGGGCTTGGCCATGCCGCCATCGGGGGCGAAATCGGGTATCTCACCGGTATCTTGCCACAGGGCAGCATAGCCGAGGCCGGTCCTGGCATAGCTGCAGAGGACGTTGGAGAAGCCATCGGCCTCCGCCCTCTGGATAAAGGGCTCACCAACCCTCTTGGTGGCGCAGAGCGAGGCATAGTTCTCGGGATACACAGGCAAAACGTCCATGGCCACAAAGAGCTCGTTGATCATGCTCAGCATGACCCAGGCTACCGGCTTCCCCTCCAGGAGGGCACGAGTGTTCATATCCTTGACCAGTCCCCGCACCTTATTTGCCGACACGGTCCATTTCCTTGCCGAGCTCTTGTATTTCCCTTCGCCTCTATACATGCCTTCCTCCTGACTAGCGGTCAATTTCTATCCTGTTAATCATGTTAGCAGACAGCCCATCGAAAGTCAAAGAATTCTCCCACCTTGCTGACACAATCTATTTTAACTTTAGAACCATTTCGTAAACCGGTACTCATTTGGCTTGAGCGCCAGCGGATTGGTGCCGCACCTTCACGCCTTGACAGCGCAGCGAAATCTGTTTATGCTATCTGTGCACAGGTTTGTGGCGGCTTTTAAACCCACCTGTCCTTTCAAATCATGCCTCGACTGGACATGTCAATAGTAAAGCACAAAGTCAGCCCCGATGGGTTAGGGGCGTGCCTTACAGTGCCTACTGTGGAAAGGAGGTAATGGCAAAAGTAGCCCTAATTCCGCCCAATATAAACTCTGTTGAACGCTTTGGCCGCGAGATGTGGCGGTGCGATTCACATAGCAAGAGAGGAGGTACAATTGACCCAAGAAGTGAGACTGGATGAGATTCCTTTAGGAGAACTGGAGTTCTCTCCCAACGCCGGAGACTATTTCGCCGCGGCGCTAAAGGAAGCCGGGGCGGAGGTAGCCTTCGGCGTTCTCGGAGGTGACCTCCTTGTTGTCATCGATGCTATGAGCCGGGCTGGCATCAAGCTGGTCACCTTCCATCACGAGCAGTCGGCAGTCTACGCTGCTGAGGGCTATGCCCGGGCCACGGGCAGGGTAGGCCTGTGCTATGCCGATACCGGACCGGGCACTGCTAATATGGCCAGCGCCCTACAGCAGGCCTCCCTGAGCAATGCGCCCATAGTCCTCATCACCGGCGGCACCATCGATGGACACCAGGAAGGCTTCACCATCCAGCCCTGCGATTCCAAGGCGCTTTACGGTCACTTAGCCAAATGGGTGGTGCGCATCACCAAGCCGGCCTTCATCAAGCGCTTTGTCATGAAGGCATTCAAGGATGCTCAGGAGTATCCCAAAGGGGTAGTGATCCTGGAATTCCCGCTATACGAATTCAACGGGCCGCTGCCGTCGCCGAGGCTTATTGACCTACTGCCAGACATGATGTATTTCCCCCAATGGCGTGGCGAAAACACCGACAAGCCTTTGCCCGCGCCGATGGGGGATCAAGCTGCTGTGGAGCGGGCGGTGAAACTCATCTATGAGGCCAAGACACCCCTGATCTACGCTGGCGATGGCTCACATTGGTCGCAGGCAGGCCCGGAGCTGGTGGAACTTGCTGAGCTGGCCCAGGTGCCCGCTGCCGGCAGGCGTGTGGGGCGAGGGGCCATCCCTGAGGATCACCCCTTGTTTGTCAGCCATCGCATCCATGGCGAGCTGACCCCATTGAGCGATCTTATGACCCTCTTCGGCGTCAAGGTGGGGGCCTTTGATAGCCTCTTCGGCATGGGCTGGCCCCGGTGCATTCAGATAAGCGAATCGCCGCGGCATATCTTCACCTACCTCAGTACGCCTGAGGCCATAGTCGGCTCTCCCAAGCAGGTGGCCAGGCAGATGATCCAATACATTAAGGCCAACAAGCTAAAGCCACCACCGGACAGGGCGGAGTGGGTGCAGAAGGTGCAGGAGATGCATCGCAATGCCCGGCAACGGCTGATGGAGAGGGCAGAGAAGTTTCGGGACCATAAGCCGATACATCATGGCTACCTGAGCAAGGTTCTCAGTGAGATCATGGAGGAGCGCTACGGGGGCAAGAACCGGGCAATCATCGACGGTTTCACTATCTCCTCCTTTGCTACCGGCTTCATCCAGGCCAGGTATTCGGGCCAGATCATGGACGCCGGGGAACAGGCAGGGGTGGGCCACAGCGTGGGTATGGCCATCGGCGCAGCCGTGGGCGATCCCGAGACTAGGAAGCAGCCGATTGTAGCCCTTCTTGGGGACTCTGGTTTCGGCCTGACCGGGGTAGATTGTGAGACCGCTGCCCGGCTGCAGCTACCCATTGTCTATCTGGTTACCAACAACCAGGGCTGGATGGCTGCCATCCGCTACATTACCTATGGCCCCAACTGGGAAGCGCTAGGACCTCAGGATCAAGGAGTGGGCCAGGCCTTCCTCCCCGGCATACGATACGACAAGATGGGGGAGGCGCTATTCTGCCACGGCGAACATATAGAGGAGCCGAGACAGATCCGCCCCGCCCTGGAGCGGGCCTTCAAGTCGGCGGAGAAGGGGAAGCCAGCGGTGGTGAACGTGATGGTCGATCCTACCCTCACCAATCTTGGCGCTATCAGCTTGGCCTACGCCGTCCTGTTCGGGCACGTACCTTACCGAGATTTGACCAAGTATGGCAAGGCTATGCGCCGTGCCTTCATCGGCTTTGCCTTCCCCGGTTTCGAGAAGTACAAGATACCCGATACACCCTGGCCCGATGGTTGGGAACCTATACCGCCGGAGATGTGGGAGCGCTAGAGCTGCCACTTTTGAAGGTTTGATCAGGTTGGCGAAGGTCAGCCAAATTGAGCAGAGGCACCTCGGGGGCGCTCCTGCGCCCCCGAGGTGTAGACTATTGAGAGGGCGGTCCTCGCCTTTGCCCGCCTGCTGGCAGTGAGTGGGACGTAGGCTCAAGTGAGGTGAAGAATGGCTGAGAACACCGTCATCGTTGGGAAAGAGGGGCATGTCGTCACTCTGACCCTTAATCGGCCGGAGACGCTGAATGCGTGGAACCAGGCCATGGAGCGGGAAGCATTAGAGGCGCTGGAGGATATTCGCGCTGATGCCGAGGTGAGGGTGGTTATCCTCACCGGTGCGGGCAAAGGCTTTTCCTCCGGCGCCGATGTCTCTCGTCTTGCCCGGGGGACAGAAGGAGCAGGCGAACGTAGAGCAGGCCCTGGTGCCGGCTTTGCCCGGTGGCCGGGGGTGATAAAGTTCGCCCACGAGCTGCGACAGTTGCCCCAGCCGGTGATAGGGGCAATAAATGGAGTGGCTGCGGGAGCGGGGTTGTCAGTGGCCCTTGCCTGTGACATTAGGATCGCCTCGGACCAGGCACGGCTCTCCCTTATCTTTGTGAAGAGAGGGCTGGTTCCTGATACCGGTGCCACCTATTTCCTGCCACGACTGGTGGGAACGGCCAGGGCCTGTGAGCTCATGCTTACCGGCGATTTTATTGACGCCCACGAGGCAGAGAGGCTGGGCATTGTAAACAGGGTTGTGCCTCATGACGCCTTGATGTCGGAATGCATGGCCCTAGCCACCCGGATAGCCAGTGGCCCTCCCATGACCGTTGCCGCCACCAAAGCTGCTATCTACAAGGGGGTGGTGGAGACCGATCTGGCGCGACAGATAGACCTGGAGGTCTACCTAAACGGCATCATGGTTCGCTCCCAAGACTTCAAGGAGGCGGTCAAAGCCTACCTGGAGAAAAGGGAACCCGAATTCATCGGTAGATAGCAACGCGTGCGTCCTTCTCCTCGGCTGCGTTGTGATCGCCTCTAATAGCCCACGGGTGTATAGAGATAATCACAACCAGCACCGATGCTGAGATGGCCGCTCTGGCACAGAACGATATTTTCACGGCCTAGCTCGAGCCGCTCTCTTCACTAGCCACAACCTGCTGGTGCTACTATCTGCCCTTGAACTCCGGCTTTCGTTTCTGCAAGAAAGCCACGGGACCTTCCTTGATGTCCTCGGTATGCATCAACTGAAGAAGGAAGTATTCGTCCAGGCGCATGGCGTCTTCCAGGTTGGTATCCAGCCCTTTCAGAGCGCAGATCTTGGAGGCCCGGACCGCCAGCGGGCCATTTTCGCAGATTCGATTGGCCATTTGGATGGCGGTGGGCATCACCTCTGCCAAGGGCACTACCTTGTTCACCAGGCCATACTGCAGGGCTTCTTGCGCTGACATCCTTTCACCGGTGAGGATAAGCTCCATGGCCTTGGCCAGGGGTATGGCCCGGGGCAACCGAGCCAGGCCACCGCCGGCGGCGATGAGGTTCCAGCGGACCTCGGGCA
>CAYSLE010000041.1:0-9266 GCA_964431905.1 uncultured Dehalococcoidales bacterium
ACTAATGCCACCACAATGCGCCACAACGGGTTAAACCTCTTTTTCATCTCCTATCTCCTTTCCTTCACCCTCACCTAACCTCTCCCTTCGGGGGGGTCTACCCTTCCCGCAAAGAGAAAGGCTGGATGCTACCCTGGACAATTAGACCCGTATTGCCCAGCTTCAGGGTTACACCTCCAGCCTTGCCTCGTTGCCGGTAGACAGCTTCATTGAACCTGACTGAAATTGTATCCTTTTACCACAATCTCAGACAAATGTCAACGCCAAATGGCGTTTCAAAGGCGGCTCAAGAAGTCCTCAATAGCCTGATTGACCTGGTCAGGCTTCTCAGCGAACACCATATGGGTGCCCCCCTCGATGATCACCGCCCTAGCCCCCTGGATCTTATCGGCAAGGTATTTAGTGTATTTGGGCGGAGTCATTATGTCCTCGCTGCCGCATAGAGCCAGGGCCGGCAGTTTTATCTCATGAACCCGATCCATGATGTCGAACCTGTCGCAGCAGAGCATATCGTTGAGAAAAACGGCGGGGCCATTCTCCAAAGCTCTTTTACGCAGAACCTCCATCAATCTAGGAGCGATAAGCCCCCACGCCATTTCAAAGAAACTCTCCAGCATGCTGGGGTCGCTTTCGGCCTTCTCCAGCATCTCGATATACATAGGATGCACCCGGAGCCTGGCTCCGCCGCCGATAAGGATGATCCCCTTCAAATCATCGGTATATTTGAGGGCATATAGCTGAGCGATGGCGCTGCCCAGAGAGTGGCCGGCGAGGACAACATCGTTATAGCCTCGCTCCTTTATGTATCCCCGCAGCCAGTCCACATAGCCAGCAACGCTGGTCCGCGGCTGGCCATGGGGGTGGCCAGGGAGATCGAGGGCATCAGCATCGGGGAAGTGCTTCGTCTGATAGTACCACCCTTCCTTGCAGCCACCCGAGCCATGAATAAAGACGAGCTTCATGCCAGGGTGCCCCCGTCGACATATATGGTCTGACCCGTGATGTAGCTTGAGGCATCGGAGGCGAGGAACAGGGCCACCGCCATTATCTCCTCGGGCTCGGCGAGGCGACCCAGGGGTATAGTGGACTCTATGGCCTTGAGCATATCGGGGTTGCCCCACATCGGCTGGCTGAACCCGGTCTTCACCATGCCCGGCCCGATGGCATTCACCCGGATATTATAGCGGGCAAGGTCGACAGCGAGGAGCTGGGTGAGCATGGCCACACCGGCTTTAGATACGCTATAAGCCCCCAGCATTGGCGCTGCCTTTTCCGCAGCCCCCGATGTTATATTGATTATGTTGCCCCTCTTCTTCTCTATCATCACCCTGGCCGCTGCCTGGGAGCAGAGATAATACCCCTTGAGGCCAACGTTCATAACCTTATCCCAGCCATCCTCTCGAAGCTCGATGAGGGGGCGCATAATGTTGGTCGCAGCATTATTGACCAAAACGTCAATTGTGCCGAATTTCTCCACAGTTTTGGCCACCATGGTATCCACGTCGCTTTTTATGGCGATATTGGTCGGCACCGCCAGGCCACGCCTGCCCAATTTTTCGATTTCCGCAACCACTTTCTCCAGGTCAGCCAGGGTGCGGGCAGCGACCACCACATCAGCGCCGGCCTCGGCGAAACCGAGGGCAATGGCCCTGCCGATGCCTCGGCTACCCCCGGTGACGATGGCTACTTTGCCCTCCAGGGAGAGACTAGGAATGGCCATTTTGCTACCTCCTCTCGCGCATAAGCTCAGATTACCTGGCCCCCATTGGGGCTAATGAACTGTCCCACCATGAAGCTGGAGTCGTCCGAGGCGAGGTATACCGCCGCCGGTGCCACCTCCTCCGGGGTGCCCAGCCGGTCGAGGAGGATCCGGCCAAAGGCGGACTGAATCACATCGGCCAGGGCCTTGCCCTCCAGGCCGGTGGGCTCCTTAAGCCCCGGGGTCTCGATAAAGCCAGGGGCCAGAGCATTGACGTATATCCCCTTGCCGATGAGCTCCTTGGCCGCAGCCTTGGTAAAGGCCAGGATGCCGCCCTTGGCCGCCGAATAGTGGGTGGCCGCACCCAGGCCGGTGGTAGCGGCAATAGAGGCCATATTTATTATCTTCCCCGACCCTTTAGCCTCCATGATGGGCACCGCCTCCCGGGTGCAGTAGAAGGTGCCATCGAGGTGGACAGCGAGCATGCGCTTCCACTGTTCATCCTCCATTGTGGCTATTTCCGCCGGCTGGAGCAAACCGGCATTATTGACCAGGATATCTATAGTGGAGTACTTCTCCACTGCCTGGGCAAACATCTGTTTTACCTGCTGGCTATCGGAGATATCGGCAACGATGGCGAAGGCCTCGCCTCCCTGGGCTTTAATATCGGCCGCTGCCTGAACTGCTCTCTTCTCCTCTATGTCATTGACCACCACCTTGGCCCCCTCGCGGGCAAAGGCCAGGGCTATCGCCCGGCCGATGCCGGAGCCGGCGCCGGTTACTAATGCCACCTTATCCTTGAGCTTCATCTCGCCTCCTTCCTTTTTAGACAGCCACTGCCCCGCCATCGACGCTGAGGCCATGGCCGGTGATGAAAGAGGCCTCATCCGAGGCCAAAAATAGGGCAGCGTTAGCCACGTCCTCCGGCGTCCCCAATCGACCCTGGAGTTCCAAGAGGCGATCGGCAGGGTTGGGAATGCCAAAGGCAAGGCCAAAGGCCTCATAGTCCTTTAGCAGCCGTTGCCCCATGCCATCATCGATGACGCCGGGATTGAGGGCATTTACCCTTATGTTGAGGATCCTCAACTCCGCCGCCATGGCCCGGGTGAGGAGCAGCACGCCACCCTTGGAGGCGCAATAGACGGTGGCCAGGGGCGCCCCAGTATATCCCGCCATGGAGGACAGATTGATGATGACCCCACCACCGCGCACCGCCATCTCAGGGACCGCGTACTTTGAGACCAGGAAAACTCCCTTCATGTTGATGCTCATCAGGGTATCCCACTCCTCTTCAGTGACCTCGGTCATGGGCTTGCAGAGCCAGACCCCGGCGTTGTTGACCAGGATGTCGAGCTTGCCATAGGTATCTATGGTGGCCTTCACCATCCTCTCGGCGTCAGCCGCCTTGGAGACGTCGGCACAGACGAAGCTGGCCTCGCCGTCAATATCCTGTATCATCTTCACCGTGGCCTCACCGCTGGCGTAGGGCGACCGGTTGCAATCGGCAACCATCACCTTGGCTCCTTCCCGAGCAAACCTGAGGGCTATGGCCCGCCCGATGCCGGCCCCGGCACCGGTGACCAAAGCCACCTTCCCCTCGAGCTTCATGTTACCTCCTTTCTACAACTTGGACGCAGTATCAGCTTGTGGAAACGGTGCCGGTGCTGAAAACTACCCCCAGCACCTCATCGATACTGTCCACCAGGATGAACTCAAGCTCGTCCTTTACCTGCTGTGGGATCTCCTCAATATCCTTGTCATTTTCCTTGGGCAGGATCACCTTCTTAACACCAGCGCGGTGGGCGGCCAGCACCTTATCCCTGATCCCACCCACAGGCAGGACCTTCCCCCTAAGGGTGATCTCGCCGGTCATCCCCACATCTTTTCTGACCTTCTTCTTAGTTATCGCCGAGACCAGGGCTACCGCCATAGTCACCCCTGCTGATGGCCCATCCTTGGGAATGGCACCGGCGGGAACATGGATATGGACATCATTCTTTTCGTAGAAGGTCGGGGATGCCCCCAGGGATTCCGCCCGGGTGCGGGCATAGGTCAGCGCGGCGCGGGCTGACTCCTGCATCACGTCGCCCAATTTACCGGTCAATATGAGGTTCCCCTTCCCAAGAACCAGCGCCGCCTCGACGAAGAGGACATCGCCACCCACCGGCGTCCAGGCAAGGCCGGTGGCCACCCCTATCTCGTCACCCTTCTCGGCGACCTCATAGCGGAATTTCTGCGGGCCAAGATGCTCCTGGAGGACCTCGGGAGTGATGACGGTTGCCGCCTCAGCCCCCTGAGCCACCTGCCTTGCCACCTTGCGACAGATGGCGCCTAACTCCCGCTCCAGGTTTCTCACCCCAGCCTCTCTGGTGTAGTTTCGGATAATAGCCAGCACCGCCTCATCGGAGAATCGAAGCTTTTCCCCACTAAGCCCGTTCTCCCTGAGCTGCCTGGGGATGAGGAATTTTTGCCCTATATGCAGCTTCTCCAGTTCGGTATATCCCGGAAGTTCCAGCACCTCCATCCTATCCCTTAGCGCCGGTGGGATGGGGTCAACGATGTTGGCGGTGGTGATGAACATGACCTTGGACAGGTCGAAGGGGACATCGAGGTAGTGGTCGGAGAAGGCGAAGTTCTGCTCCGGGTCAAGGACCTCGAGGAGCGCCGCCGCTGGGTCGCCACGAAAGTCCATCCCGATCTTATCCACCTCGTCGAGCATGAACACCGGGTTGTTGGACTCGGCGCGGCGTATCTGCTGGATGATCCTGCCGGGAAGAGCGCCAACATAGGTTCTGCGGTGGCCGCGGATCTCAGCTTCATCCCTTATGCCCCCCAGGGAGAGGCGAACGAATTTTCGCCCCAGAGCCCGGGCTATGGACTGTCCCACCGATGTCTTACCCGTCCCCGGCGGGCCAACGAAACAGAGGATGGGCCCTTTCATATCCTCCTTGAGCCGGCGCACCGCCAGGTATTCCAGTATCCGCTCCTTGACCTTATCCAGGTTGTAGTGATCCTCATCCAGCACCCGCTGTGCCTGACCGACATCGAGATTATCCTGGGTGCTCTTGGCCCAGGGGAGGTTGATGAGCCAATCTAGGTATGTTCTGGAGACAGTGTATTCCGCGGCGGCGGGCGGCATCTTGGCCAGGCGGTCTAGCTCCCGCTCCGCTTCCTTCTGCGCCTCCGGGGGAAGTTGGGCCTGGGCGATCTTCTCCCGCAGCTCATTGATCTCCATAGTGCGCTCATCCACCTCGCCCAGCTCCTTTTGAATGGCTTTGAGCTGCTCCCTGAGGTAGAACTCTCGCTGACTTTTGTCTATCTCCTGTTTCATCTGGGACTGAATCTTACTCCCCAGCTCCAGTATCTCCACCTCCTTGTTTATATGGGTGGTGAGCTTTTTGATCCGCTCGGTGACATCGAGCATCTCCAGGAGTTCCTGCCTCTCCTCCAGGCTCATATTGATATGAGCGGCGACAAAGTCGGCGAGGCCACCGGGATCGGTGATATTCATAGCGGCAATGCCCAATTCCGGGGGCAGGTTGGGGGCTAGAGACACCACCTTCTGGAACAGGCCGATCAGGTTTCGCACCAGTGCTTCAAGCTCGGTGTTCCTCTTCACCTCCTTTATTTTGATCACCTCAACCTTCCCCTTAAGATAGGGCTCGTCTTTGATTAGCTTCTTAAGGCGGATCCTCTCCAAGCCCTGAAGGAAGGCGCGAATGGAGCCATCGGGCATCTTTAACATCTTGGCGATGATAGCTGCAGTGCCCACGCGGTAGAGGTTTTCCGGGCTCGGCTTCTCCACGCCGGGGCGTTGGGCAAAGATGGCCACCAGCTTATCCCCAGCAACGGCGTCATCGATGAGCTTCACCACTTTCTGGTCGTCTGTTGCCAGCGGGACTATCATGTAGGGATAGACAACAGCATCGCCGCTGGGGAGAATGGGCAGCTCCTCTGGGATCTGCACCTTCCCCGGTGGCTTCTGCTCCGTTTCGTTCACTCTAGCCATCGCCTTCTCCTCTTCCCCAACCCGGTCCTTGCTAGGTGCTGCGGATTTTGACTTTATGCCTTCGGTCCCCCGGGCGCTTGGGCAGGACCACCTCCAGAATGCCCTCCTGATAAGATGCCTTGGTCTCACTAGCATCCACCGCCATCGGCAGCGACACGCACCGTTCAAAGGGCCCCTTGGAGATCTCCATTTGGTAGTATGTCCTTTTGCCGCTAGCCCGGGGCTCTTTCCTCTCACCCCTGATCACCAGATTATTACCATCGACGACGATCTCGAAATTCTCCTCCCCGACGCCAGCCAATTCAGCGACAACCACCACATCCTCCGGTGTCTCGTAGACATCCACCGCCGGCTCCCAGGCCCAGGGAGAGAAGCGCACCGACGGCGGTTTGCGGCTGGCGAAGTGATCCAGGAGCTGCTCCATCTCCCGCTGCATGCTATCTATGTTTGAAAGCCAATCGCGCCGAAACCCCACCATTTTCGCCCTCCGGTTCAATTTACCCTATTATAAACCATGTCAGGACAGGGGTCGACAATTCACAGCGCCTCCAAGACCTGAGTAATGCCCTCCCGGATCATCATTATCGCGATTGCAGCTAGCAGCAGCATCGCTATCTTGGAGGCTGCCCTTAACCCCGCCCTCCCCAAGATGCGTGCTATCCTGTTCCCCTGAGCGAAGATAAGCCAGGCAATAGCAAGGTTGATGAAAAAGGCGACTATCACCGCGCCTATTCCCACAGCACCCGGATATCGGTCGATGAGCAGCAGCAAGGTGGTGAGCACGGCCGGGCCGACTATCAGCGGGGTGCCTAGGGGAACGACCCCGATCATCCCGCCATCGGCAGGGACCTGTTCTGCCCTCCTTTCAGTGAGGAGTTCCCGGGCAGCCAATACAAAAAGTATCAGCCCTCCGGCAACGAGGAAGTCATACACCTCAATCCCCATGAGCCAGAACACGATCTTGCCCAGGGCGATGAAACCCAGCCCCAAGCCCAAGGCGGTAACCATGGCGTAGCGCACCATCCTAGTGCGCTCCCGGGGCGCCATGTTCTCACTAAGCCCGAGGAGAATGGGCAATGTGCCCACCGCATCCAGGGCAACAAAGATGGGAATGAAGGCTAAACCCAGGTCCTTAAAGAACTCCGCCAACTGCTCTATGCTCCGTCAAAGGAGGCTTTACCGCATCTGCGCTATGGCCACCACCTCATCCCCCTCGCCCATCTTCATGAGGCTGGCCCCCCTTCTAATCCTGCGCTGAATCGGGATGTCCTCCATCCTGATGCGAATCACATTCCCTTGTGCCGAAAGGATGAGCAGCTCATCCGTGGTATGGACAACGCGGGCGGCGGTAATCCTCCCCGACTTCTGACTGAGGTAAAGGCTTTTAACCCCCCGGCCACCGCGGGCCTGGCGTCGGTAATCAGTTAGGGGGGTGCACTTGCCGAAGCCATTAGCGGTCACCAACAGCAGGTAGGCCTCGGGGGAAACAACATCCATACTAACCACGCTATCCCCAGGGGATAGGTTTATTGCGCGCACTCCCCCGCTGGAGCGCGAGGCAACTCTAAGTTCAGCGACGGCAAACCTGATCGCCTTTCCCTTTTCGGTTACAAGAATGACCTCGTCATCCTGACCAGCCGCCCTTACTGCTATCAATTCATCATCTTTCTCCAGGTCCATGGCGATAAGCCCGCTACTTCTGATGGAGCTAAAATCCTTGAGCGCGGTCCTCTTTATCTCCCCAGAGCGAGTGGCCATCACCAGAAAGTCAGTCGGGCTGGAACTTGATACTGCCAGAATCTCAGTAACCTGCTCCTTTTCGTCCATGGAGATCAATTGCACCAATGGTGTCCCTCTAGCAGCTCGGGAGCTTTCCTGTGGTATTCGGTGACACTTAAGCGACAGCACCTTACCCCGATTGGTGAAGAAGAGCAAGGTATCGAGGGTGTCAGCCACCGTGAGCAGGCGCACGCCTTCCGGCTCATGGGTAGCGATCACACCCTTCCCCCCCCGAAGCTGGAGCCGATAGCTTTCACTGGGCAGCCGCTTAATGTATCCCCGGTTGGTTAGGATGAGCACCACCTTCTGATGGGGAATCAGGTCCTCCTCACGGAACTCCTCTGGCTCTTCACCGACGATCTCCGTCCGCCGCGGGTCACCATACTTCGCCTTTAGCTCGCTGGCATCCTCCTTAATCAGAAACAGAATCTTCCTCGGGTTGGCCAGCAGATCCTCCAGATAAGCGATGGTCTTCA
This sequence comes from uncultured Dehalococcoidales bacterium, assembly GCA_964431905.1. GTDB lineage: Bacteria > Chloroflexota > Dehalococcoidia > E44-bin15 > E44-bin15 > CAYSLE01. Next base: position 7,964 of record CAYSLE010000041.1, read on the forward strand.
ACACCTCGGTATATTCCTCAATCACCTTTCTGCGCTCCAAGGCGGCGAGTCGCCTCAGTTGCATATCCAGGATGGCCTGCGCCTGAACCTGGGTCAGATGGAAGGAATTCATGAGATTTGTCCGCGCTGCCTCAGCGTTCTGGGAGCGGCGAATAGTCTCTATAACCTGGTCCAGGTTATCCAGAGCGATCCTCAGCCCCTCCAGGATGTGGGCTCTCTCTTTAGCCCGGCGAAGCTCAAACTGAGAGCGGCGAGTGATTACCTCCTGGCGGAAGCTAATATATTGCTGAAGCGCAGTCTTCAGGCTGATTACCCTGGGCTGGCCATCGATCAAGGCCAGCATGTTGACAAAGAAGGCTGACTGCATCGGCGTATGCTTAAACAGGTTGTTCAAGACCTGCCCCGGCTGGGCATCTTTCCTCAACTCGACAGCAATGCGCATGCCCTGTCGATCCGATTCATCACGCAGCTCAGCAATCCCTTCGACCCGTCTCGCTTTGACCAGTTCAGCGATCCTCTCCACCAGGGCTGCTTTGTTCACCTGATAGGGAAGTTCGGTGACCACTATCCGATAGCGTCCTTTGGCCATCTCCTCAATATCAGCCCTGGCCCGGATCACGATCTTGCCTCTTCCCGTGGTATAGGCATTCTTGATCCCCTCACGACCAAAAATAATGCCTGCAGTGGGGAAATCAGGGCCACGAATGAAATCGGTAAGCTCATCCACCGAGGCTTCTGGGTTATCGATGAGATAAGCGATAGCATCTGCGACCTCAGAGAGATTGTGCGGCGGGATATTGGTCGCCATGCCGACGGCGATCCCTGAGGCACCGCTGAGAATTAGATTGGGAAGCCGTGAGGGGAGGACAGCGGGTTCATTCAGTGAGCCGTCAAAGTTGGGCACAAAATTCACGGTCTCCTTATCGATGTCAACTAGCATCTCCTCGGCAATCGCAGAAAGACGGGCTTCAGTATAGCGCATGGCCGCTGGGGGATCGTTGTCCACGCTGCCGAAATTGCCCTGTCCATCGATGAGCACGTACCTCATGGAGAAGTCCTGGGCCATGCGCACCATCGCTTCATACACTGGGGCATCGCCATGGGGATGGTATTTGCCCAGCACCTCACCAACGATACGAGCGCTCTTCTTGTGAGCCGCGGTATGGGTGAGCCCCAGTTCCCCCATGGCGTAGAGGATCCTTCGTTGCACCGGCTTCAGCCCATCGCGCACATCGGGCAGGGCGCGGGAGACGATAACGCTCATCGCATAGTCAAGGTATGAGCCTCTCATCTCCTCTTCAAT
>CAYSLE010000042.1:0-9252 GCA_964431905.1 uncultured Dehalococcoidales bacterium
CGGGCGAGAGCGAGCTTTCCTCTCAGCAGATAGCGGACATGGCCAACCCCCTGCTGCCCCCTATCCCCAGGTACATGGAGACCTGGGAGTGCGTCAATGACCCCCTGGCCCCAAAATACCCCCTCCAGCTCATCACTACCCACTTCCGGAGACGGGCGCACTCCCAGTTTGAGACCATCCCTTGGCTCAGGGAGCAGCAAAGACAGGCTATCTGGATAAATACTGTTGATGCTGAAGCCAGGGGCATCGAGAATGGAGACTTGGTGCGGGTGTTCAACGACCGTGGCCAGATTACACTTCCCGCCCGGGTCACCCAGCGCATTATGCCCGGGGTGGTGGACGTTCCTGAGGGTGCTTGGTATCAGCCCAATAGCAACGGCGTAGACCGGGGCGGTTGTGCCAATGTGCTTACCAGAAACGAAATGTCTCCGGCAGGCGCTTTTCCCAGCAATACCGCGCTAGTCCAGGTGGCAAGAGCGTAGAGGGCTAAACGCTCAGATCGGGGCCTACTTCAACCAGATACACCATGCGCGGCCTAAGGCGGCTGGTGGGGTTTTAGCAGCATCTCTACTGCTTCGACTATCGCCGGCAGGATCTCGCCGGTTTTGCCGCGGATCAGATAGTCGGATATGCCCTCGTGGGTGAGGGGTGTTGGCTCTGCGTTTACCTCTATTATTTTGGCGCTGGATTTATGCCTTAACCTCACCATCCGGGGCAGGGCGGCAAAGGGATAGACCACCGCTGATGTCCCGCATATGAGCGCCAGGTCGCATTTCAGGGCCTCATTTTCTGCCGTCTCCATAACGTCGGGGGGGATGGGCTCATTGAAGTGGACGACGTCATACTTTATGGCTCCACCGCACTGGCAGCGGGGCGGCAGTTCCTCTAGAGAGATCTCATCAAATCCGAGCCTTGAGTCACAGGAAGCGCATCTCACCTTGGCCACGCTGCCGTGATAGTGTATGACATTCTTGCTCCCCGCTTTCTCGTGCAGTCCATCGATGTTCTGCGTGATGACACACTGGATAAGGCCCAGCTCCTCCAGCTTGGCCAGGGCGTGGTGGCCAGGGTTTGGCTCGGCTTCTCTGATCCTTTTATAGAATTCACCGTAGGTGCCTTTGGCCCCTAGCATCTCCTCCCAATAGGACTTGGGGTCTCTCAGGAATCGTTCGTACCTTTCATAGGCTCTAGCCTCTGCTGCTCTATCTGTGGTCCAGATACCCTGGGGCCCTCTAAAATCTCGCAGACCGGATTCGGTGGATATGCCAGCACCGGTGAGGGCTACGGCATACGTGCTCGCCACCAAGTCACTCGCTGCCTGCCTAGTTAGACCCTGCATGTCCCAATCCGCCTTTTGTTATGTGTTCTGCCAGCGGCAGAGCTATTCGTATCGCAGGAGACTTGCCATGCACTATAATACAGCGAATAGTAGGAGTAAGCAACAGTATGCGAGTTGGGAATAAAGTTGGTGCAGCTCATTTCACAGTTACTGACTTGGCCAGATGGCGCGGTCTATCCGGGTCCTTCCCGCGGGCTACCGCCATATGGTAGGACAGGAGGTGCAGGGGCATGATGGCTACTAGGGGGTAATAGGCGTCCTTTACCTTGGGGATCTCGATCCATAGGTCATAGACTTCGTTGCTTTCATCGGAGACGCCGATGATATAGCCACCCCTGGCCTTTATCTCCATAACATTGCTCATGGCTTCATAGCTGGTGTCATCCTTAGGGCAGATGGCGATGACCGGTGTTCCCTCCTCTATGAGGGCCAGGGTGCCGTGCTTCAGCTCCCCCGCCGGCATGCATTCGGCATGAACATAGGAAATCTCCTTTAGCTTCAGCGCCCCCTCGGCGGCGATGGCTAGGTTGAGCCCCCGGGCTATAAAGAAGAAATTGTTTTCTCCCTTTGTGCGTTGGGCCAGCTCCCTGAGCTTGGCATCGTTTTTCTCCAAGCTATTTCTGACTTGCTGTGATAAGTGTTCCAGTTCCTGGATGCCCTCCTCCAGTTTGCCGGCGAGGGCGAAGGCCAGCAGGTAGAAGACCACCGCCTGACCAACGAAGGATTTTGTTGCCGCCACGCATATCTCGGGCCCGCAATTGATGTGGATGACTTTATCGCTAATACGACTGAGTAGGGAGCCGACGACGTTGACGATGGAGAAGACCCGGGCCCCTCTGGCTTTGGCCCGTTTCACCCCATCGATGACATCAGCCGTCTCGCCGCTCTGGGACACAGCGATGACCAGGGTATCCGTGGCGACGGAATCGGTGAAATAGTTAAATTCAGATGCGGTGACGACATGGCACATTTTGCCGCCGAGCCTGGAGAGGAGGTACCTGCCCAGGAGCGCGGCATGGCGAGAGCTGCCACAGGCGGCAATCACCACCTGGCTTGCACTGGATATCTCTCCCGCCAATTCCATGATCAATCCTCGGTCCTGCATCAATGCCCGGCGCATGGCCTCGGGCTCCTCCAAAATCTCCTTGAGCATGAAGCTCTCATAGCCCGCTTTTGTCCCCTCCTCCCACTGCCAATCCACCCGTTGCGCCTCCTTAGCGATTTCCTCTCCGCGGCGATTGAAAAACGCAACTCCACCCCTGGTCACAGATGCAACCTCGCCCTCTTCCAGGAAAACAACCTCATTAGTCTGATCCGAGAAGGAGAGGACATCGCTGGCCACAAAATAGCTATTCCCATTGAGCCCCACAACAAGGGGACTATCCTTAGCCGTGGCCACTATCTTTTCCGGCTCCAGGGATGAGACCGCGGCAATGGCATAGGTGCCCTTCAGGCAATTGGTAGCCCTGAGAAGCGCCTCTTCCAGTGCGCAGCCCTCATCAACATATTCTTCGATCAGGTGGCACACCACCTCGGTGTCAGTCTCGGAGACAAATTTATGCCTCTCTGCCAGCCTGAGGCGAAGCTCTTGGTAGTTCTCTATGATGCCATTGTGCACCACCGCTATTTGCTCCCTGCAATCCAAGTGTGGGTGAGCGTTTATCTGAGTAACCCGGCCGTGGGTCGCCCAGCGAACGTGAGCCAGGGCTACTTCTCCAGGAAGCTGGTCTAGCCGGTGCTTGTGTTGAACATCGGCTATACTGCCGACATCCTTTTGAACGTAGATGGTGTCACCCGAGATGCTAACCATGCCTGCGGAGTCATAGCCACGATATTCCAGCTTGGAGATGGCCCTGAGGACCACAGGGGCTGCTGGCTCATTTCCGATAAATCCCACTATCCCACACATCTCTCACCTTCTCCCTTCACTTTTAACGATCCGGCTAGCGCTTTCCAGCAGGATCATCCGGTTCGGCTCCAGGTCATGCCCCAGCAGAACATGTGGGCCGACAACGGAATTGGGCCCGACCCTGACCCCAGGCATAATGCTGACATTGATCCCGGTTTTGGAGTCGGCGCCGATTATGGCCCCCAGCTTATTCAGCCCCGTATCTACGGCCTCGCCATCGACTTTTATATCAACTTGTTCTGTGTCTAAGCGGAGGTTAGCGGTCACAGTTCCCGCGCCGAAGGAGCAGCGGTCAGCGATTATCGAATCGCCGATGTAGTTGCGATGAAACCAGCATCCATCCCCGATATAGGAATGCTTAATCTCAGTGGCGAATCCCACAACACAGTCGGCCCCGATATGACAGCGGTCTCGGATTAAGACGCCATTCCCGATGACCGTGTTTTCCCCAATGTAGCAAGGCCCTCTGATCACCGCATTCTCTAGAACCCTGACGTTTTGGTCTATGGTCACATTGCCCTCGATGGTGGCTTTTTCGGAGATGATGGCTGAGGGTGCGATACCCCCCGGTTTTTGCTCCAAAAAGTATTCCATTGCCGAAAAAAGATGCCACGGGAATTTGATAGCGGCCCAGAAGCCATTATACTCTACAAGCTTCAGTTTGTGCTCCTCATCGATCATGCTCTGCAAAGCCTGCTCATAGACATCGATGGCTCTATCCTTCACTTTAGTCAGGCATCGAAAAAGGGCCTCAGCATCGCGATGAAGGTGAACCACGATGGTTACCACATCGCTCGGTTCCGCTCCTCTCTCCGGCTTCTCCACGATGTAACGTATTTCCTTGTTGGCATTGGCAACCAGATAACCGCCGGGAAAGTAACTATTCACCTTGGCCCCCAGCAGGTAGGAGGAGGCTGAGCCTTCTTTTCCTTCATCCAGGATTTTGTGGTAGGCCGACTCCTCGAAGATGTCGCTAGGGCTGACCACGAGGATTTCGTTCCCCACCAGGCTTTGGGCGCTTATCAGCGCACCGGCCATTCCCGTTGCCTGCCTTTGAATAGCAAGATCAATCCGGGCCTGGGGAAACTTTCGAGCGATATCCCGCAACCGCTGGATGTTTTGTCGGTTTCCGACAATTACGATGTCATCAAGCCCGGCGGCCAAAGCTTGCTCTATCCGGTGCTCCAGCAAAGTCTTCCCCAGAAACTTGAGCAGGAACTTATCCTGGGTAATGGGGTGCATCCGCTTGCTGGTGCCGGCACACAAAAAAACTGTCTTCATAATATAAGGACTTTGTGGTGTAATCGTATCGGCAGTTCTACTAGAGGCGTTCAAGCCGTGGCGAGCTTTCGCTTTCCTTTGCCCCCGTCTTCTATCCTCCCGTCATCTGCCTCTCCGCTTCCCGCTCCCAGCTATTGTCTCCCTCTTGCCACTGGTATGGCAAATCGATAATCGTGCCCGGCGTCTTGATGGATTTCAGGGCATTGAAGGCATCCTTGATAATACTCATCTGGAGCTCTCGGTCGAAGGGCTTCCCGGTGGTATGTCCCAGGGGGAAGTTAACAAAAACCGACCGCGGCGGCTTCACCAACTCGGTTACATCCCTCGCCGAGGTTACCGAGATGGTGGGTATACCTCCCTCCTCCACTATCCTTGCGATCAGCCCCACGGACTGATGACAAACCGGTCAGACCGGAACGAGGAAAAAGACATCTACTTTGCCCTCCTCGAGCCTCCTCAGTATCTCCGGCGCCATTTCCTTCTGGAGGGCGGTGCGGCGGAAAATGCGCCCCATGATGGTGTAAGCCACCGGGGCCAGCTCGCCGATGTAACCCTCCGCTTCCAGCTCTCTGAACCGCTCTATGGGGAAGACGCAGTTTATATCCTTTTCGGCATCGGTGCGATCGTAGTTGTTGTGGCTTATCGCCAGCTTGGTGACATCTACGTCCTTGGGGATTTCGCGGAAGGTCAGGTCGTTCTTGTCTGGATCGAAGGGGGGCTGCTTCCCCTTGATGTAGACCCCTCCGGTGCTGAGGAGCGCCACCCGGCACCTCTCGAGTTTCTTTTTGAAGGGGGTGAGGGGGGCGGTCTCATTTACAGCCCACTCGTAAGGCGGGAACCCCTGGGCCGAAAACAAGGCCCGGGTAAGCTCGACATATCTTACCGGCGACATCTTTTCTCCCTCCTCCTTTGAGTATGGTAGCATTTTCCTAGTATAAGGTAAAGGGGCATTGAGGGCTCCTCAGCTAGAAGATTATCTCGATGCGGCGGAAGGCTTCAGCCAAGGGAACCCCCTCACCTTCCCCCGTCTTCTCCGCTCGCGCTTTTATGCGCTGGCCAATGACCTCCCGGTACTGACCTAGCTGACTGGCATGACAGATAAGGGCAGCCATTTTGGTATCGAAGGTATCGCTTATGTCGATGTAGGTGTCTGCTTCTTCCGCGCCCCAGAGGTATACCTCCTTTACCCGGTGAGGCTCAAGGCCCTCGGCTATTTGCTCCGGATAGCAGAGGCGGTCGCGGGCGTAGGGGTAGATGGCATCGAGGGTGACTGTCCCGGTGATGCGATGGTCGCGGTGCCATATATATTTGCGGTAGGGGTCAGTGGTCATCACCACATCGGGACGATACTTACGGATCAGCCGCACCAGCTCGCCGCGAAACTCCGGGGTATCCTCAAGGAACCCATCGGGGTGGTCAAGGAAGATGACCTCCCTGATCCCCAGGACCTTGGCTGCCTCCATCTGCTCCTTGTGGCGAATCTGAGGCAGCATCTCCGAGGTTATATTTGGGTCTGAGCTTCCCTTGTCGCCGTTGGTGCACACCACTAAGACCACTTCCCGCCCCTGCTTTACCCAGGAGGCAATGGTGCCTCCGGCGCCGATCTCGGCGTCATCGGGGTGGGGGCTCACTACCATTAACTTTATCTTCGATTCTTCCATTGACCACCTACCGTGGTAGCCACACCTTGAGATTGTATCACAGCTATCGTTGGGCTACAATAATGGGGAGGCCTATACTGGTCTAAAGGGGAAGGATTGATCGCCATCCGCAATTTTGGCCCTGACGACATTAGTCGTTATGTTAAGTTAATTCTTGAGATAGACAGGGCGGACCGGCTGGGCAAGGCTACCTCTGTGGAGCATATGGCGGAGCGCCTGGGACGGCCGCGCTATTGTCCAGGGGAGGACCTATTTTTCGCTGTGTTGGGTGACCAACTCGTGGGCTATCTTGATATGGTGCGCGAGCTGGAGATCGGCAGGGTGATCGTCGATGGTGCGGTGCACCCGGCACACCGCGGTCGAGGGGTTGGGAGCAGGCTGCTGGAGGTCGCCGTGGAACACAGCCGCAAGCTGGGGGCAGAAGTGGTTCAAGTCCCTATTGCCCACAAGTTGGCCGCCTCGCGCAGCTTCGTCGAGAACAAGGGTTTTCTCCCGGTGCGCCGTCACTGGCAGATGAGCCTTACCCCAGATGTCGGGAGGCTCCAGATGCCCCAAGGCTTTGAGCTTCGCCACTTCCTTCCCGGCGATGAGGAAGGCCTCTGTGCCCTTCAGAGCCTGGCTTTCGCCGGCAGTTGGGGGTTTCGACCCAATACGGTGGAGGAGATCCGCTATCTGGTCAGTACCAGTCGTTGCCATCCTGAGGGTGTTCTGCTTATCACCTGGGGTCAAAGAATGGTGGCTTATTGCTGGACTATGGACCACCCCATAGACGAAGAAAAGGCTTACATCCACATGATGGGGGTAGAACCCGGGCATCGGGGGCGGGGACTGGGCAGGGCGATTCTGGTGGCGGGAATCGAGTATCTTGTGAAACGGGGGGTGAAGGAGATAGAGCTTCTGGTGGACAGCAGGAACCTCGCTGCCAAGCGCCTTTACCTGTCGGTAGGCTTTGAAAGAAAAGGCAGCATCCTATGGTATCAAAGAAGGATAGCACCGGTTAGCTCCTCATAGACCTGAAGAACCTGGCGGGCCACTATAGGCCAAGCATATTGTATCGCCGACGAGCGTGCCGAATCTCCCATCCGTTGCCGGAGCTCATCGTTGTCCAGCAGTAGCTCCAGGCGCCGGGCAAAGGCCGCAGGAGAGGGCTCCCCTACCAGATAGCCGGTCTCTCCGTCCTTGATAATGGTGGCCAGGCCACCAACGCGTGAGGCCACTACCGGAGTGCCACAGGCCGAAGCCTCCAGAGCCACCAGACTGAAGCTCTCATGATAGGAAGGGACGACGCAGACATCGGCAGCGCTGTAGAACAGAGGCATCTTTCCGTGTTTCACAGTGCCGAGGAAGGTTACTTTATCTTCAATGCCCAGCTCAACCGACAGCGCGCGTAGCTGGGCCACTTCGCCATCGCCTTCTGACCCTCCCCCCAGGATGAGGAGGCGCAGGTCCTTCCGCTTAAGACAGGCCACAGCGCGAAGGAGTATATCGACCCCCTTGAACGGCTGGAGCCGGCCGGCGAAAAGGAGGGTCTTGAAGTTGAGAGGTAGGCCCAACCGGCGGCGCACCTCTTCTCTGTCCATGGGGTGAAAGAGGTTGAGGTCAACCCCACCGGGGACGACCTTGACCCTCTTCGGCTGCGCTCCATACATGCCTATCAGGTCATCCCTCTCCTCGGCGGTGAAGGCGATGACCCGGTCAGCGGTGGCTATAGCCCTCTTTTCGGCTTCGATGCGTAGCTCCGGCTCCTGCTCCTCAACTCTGGCCCGGTTCTTTACCAGTCCCAGGGTATGAAAAGTGGCGACATGCGGTATCCTAAGCCCAGCCTTCAGTTCCTCCGCGACCCATGCCGAGAGCCAGTAGTGACTATGCAAAAGGTCGTAGGCCAACCCTTCCCTCTCTAAGAAACGGCGGAGATTCAAGGAAAACTGAGGAAGGCAGTGGTAGATATCCCCCTTCGGTATGTCCTCCTGCTCATCGGCGGCTATATGAATGAGGCGGGCCTTATCCCCTATTGCCATCACCTCCGGCTCCTTGGCATCGTGCCAGCGGGTGAATACATCCACCTCCACCCCCAGCCTCCCCAGCTCGCGGCTGAGCTCCCGCACATAGAGGTTCATGCCACCGGCATCCTTGCTCCCCAAGGGCCGTAGCGGACAGCCGTGAATGCTGATTTGGGCAATGCGCATATTATCGCCTTGAAATCACACAGCGGTATATGGGCACATCCTGGCCGCCGAGGTCGTATTTATAGGGCTCAGCACCCCGGAGGAAATCGAAGCGCCTCTTGCCCTCGAGGATGCTTTCCCTGATGCAGAACACCTTGCACAACAAGCCCACGCTCAGGGAAGCATAGGCCGGGTCATAGGCGCTATTATATAGGAAGAGCTCATTCTCGTAGTCGAAACACAGGGCCGAGGCGGCTCGAGCCCCTCCCACCTCGAGAAAGGACAGCCTGATGTAGCCCGCCTCGGCCAGGGAACGCACCATAGCTTCAAAGAAGCTTCTCCTTTGGTCATTCATGAATATTGCCTTCTCATCCCCGCTCAAGTCGAAGAGCTCAAAGAAGCTTGCTAGCTCCGGCTGCACCTGCCCCTTGTCAGCGATAGTGTAGAAGCGGGTTGCCCTCGCTTGTTCTAGACGGCGCAGCTTGCGTCTCAGCTCGTGGCGGTCCTTTCCCTTCAACAGGGGGAGGTAATGCTCCCAGCTTGAGGGGAGGATCAGCTCAGGGCTAACGTCCTCCTTGGTTATCTCCACCGGGTAGCCTCTTTGCTGGGCTAGGGGGGCAAAATGGTTTAGCGCCAGCGAGTGGGGGAGCAGTGACTGGAGGTCGATAAAGTTCCAGCCCATAGGTTCGAGGTAATCCAGGAGCGTGGAGAGGACGGCAACCTCACGCCCCCGGCGAGCGATGAAGTCCATATAGTCGCAGACATCGCCACTGCCGATAAACGAAATCCTTTCCCCTTGCCGCATCAGAGGAATGACGCCGATAAGTTCTGTGTCACGCTGCGCTGAGAGCAGCAGGAGCTCACACCTACTGCCAAAGGCCTGCCACCAAGCCCGTT
>CAYSLE010000043.1:0-9126 GCA_964431905.1 uncultured Dehalococcoidales bacterium
GCCCGTTCATTCAACGACAAATGCGTTACATCCTCCCCTTTGAAAAAGATGCGGCCCGCGGTCACCCGGTAGCGGGGGAAGCCCATGATCGCCATAAGTAGTGTGGTCTTACCGCTGCCATTGGGCCCGAAGAGGACATGGGTTTCGCCAACACCGACATTCAGGCTAACGCCGTGGATTATCTCTTTGTTGTCTACCTGCACCTTCAAGCCTTCCACCCGTAACATGCATCCACCTCCGATGGATATTCACATCTTTATTGTAAGCCGTTTTTGGCTCTGGCGCAAGGACAAGGGGTAATACCGAAGTCTTGCTACCGAGCGCCATTTGGGTTAAAATGAGAAATTAGCCTTGTAGGGGGTGAGATGCCAGGTATTGCTAAGGATATTACCCAGCTCATAGGGGATACCCCTCTGGTCAGGCTGAACAGGATAGGCCAAGGCCTGGGCGCTGAAATAGTGGCCAAACTGGAGTCCTTTAACCCCTGTTCCAGCGTAAAGGATAGGATCGGCGTGGCCATGATCCAGGCTGCTGAGAAGGCGGGCACTCTTAGAGCGGGGACCGTGATCGTAGAGCCTACCAGTGGTAATACCGGGATCGCCCTCGCCTTCGTTTGCGCAGCGAAGGGCTATCGGTTGATTATAACCATGCCGGAAACGATGTCCCTGGAGCGGCGGAAGCTGCTTAAGGCCTTCGGTGCCGAGGTGGTGCTCACGCCGCGAGCGGAGGGTATGAGGGGAGCGATAAGGGAGGCGGAGCGATTGGCTAAGAGCATCCCCAACTCCTTTATGCCACAGCAGTTCAGGAACCCGGCGAATCCAGAGATACATCGCCGCACCACCGCCGAGGAGGTCTGGAGGGATACCGATGGTCGAGTGGACATCTTGGTTGCTGGTGTGGGCACAGGGGGGACCATCACCGGGGTGGCTGAGGTGCTCAAAAAGAGGAAGCCAACCTTTCGGGCCATCGCTGTGGAGCCGGCGGGTTCGCCAGTCCTATCCGGAGGCAAGGCCGGTCAGCATGAGATCCAGGGCATCGGCGCTGGATTCATACCCGATGTGCTGAGGATGGAGCTTGTCGATGAAATCATTCAGGTCACCAATGAGGATGCTGCGGTGATGGCCCGGAGATTGGCTAAGGAGGAAGGTATACTCGTAGGCATATCCTCAGGGGCGGCAGCCTGGGCGGCAATAGAGGTGGCAGCAAGGGCGCAAAGCAGGGGTAAGCTTATCGTGGTAATTCTGCCCGATAGCGGGGAGCGCTACCTGAGCACCTCGCTTTTCGGAGGTGACAGAGGTGACTGATCTCTTTACCATTCTCAGGGAAGACCTGAGGACGGTCTTTGCCAAAGACCCAGCGGCAAGAAACACCCTGGAGGTCATCTTCTGTTATCCTGGGTTACACGCACTATGGCTCCATCGCATCGCCCACTTCCTGTGGCGGCATAAGCTCCGCTTCAGCGGCCGTTTGCTCTCCCATATGAATCGCTTTCTTACCGGCATCGAGATCCACCCCGGAGCCAGTATCGGCAGGAGGTTCTTCATCGACCACGGCATGGGGGTGGTCATCGGGGAGACCGCGGATATCGGCGACGATGTGTTGATGTATCAAGGGGTGGTCCTGGGGGGGACCAGCCACGAAAAGAGGAAACGACATCCCACCATCAGCAATAATGTGGTTATCGGAGCCGGGGCAACGCTCCTGGGCGCTATCACCATCGGGGATGGGGCCAGAATCGGCGCTGGCTCAGTGGTAGTGCAGTCCGTTCCCCCGGGGGCCACCGTTGTCGGGGTCCCGGGGCGGGTGGTGGAGGAAAAGAGAGTGCCAGCATGGGAGCTGGAACATGGCCGATTGCCCGACCCCTTCAATGAAGCCATCAGGCATGTCCTTGAAGGGCAGGCTGAGTTGGCAAAGCGCCTTCAGAGGCTTGAGGAATCCCTTAAGACTCCCGGTGCCGGCGCTACTAAAGAGGATGAAAATCCCGAGGATATGACTCACGGATAATAATAGAGTTTACGGAGGCGGAATTGGCTAAAACCATTAGAGAGATCAATGAGAAGATCGCCAAGGGACAGGCGGTAGTGGTCACTGCTGAGGAGATCATCGACCTGGTGGACAAGAAGGGCGTGGAACGGGTGGCACGGGAGGTGGATGAGGTGACCACAGGTACCTTCGGCCCCATGTGCTCGTCGGGCGCATACTTCAACGTGGGACATACTAAGCCGCGGATAAAGATCGGCGGCGGTAGGGCCTACCTCAACGATGTTCCGGTCTATACCGGCTTTGCCGCGGTGGACATCTTCATCGGCGCCACCGCAATTCCCGACGATGACCCCAGGAACCGGGTTCACCCCGGCGCCTTCAATTACGGAGGGGGGCATGTCATCGAGGAGTTGGTTGCAGGTAAAGATGTGGCCATGGTGGTCGCAGCCTACGGCACCGATTGCTATCCGAGGAAAAAACTGGAAACCTGGATCAATATCAAAGACCTCAATGAGGCGGTGCTGTTCGACATGAGGAATGCCTACCAGAATTATAATGTGGCGGTGAACCTTTCCGGCAAGGCCATCTATACCTACATGGGGGTGCTCAAGCCGAACCTGGGCAATGCTAACTACTGCTCGGCGGGGCAGCTATCCCCGCTGCTCAACGACCCCTACTATAAGACCATTGGAATCGGCACTAGGATCTTCCTGGGCGGCGGCATCGGCTATGTCGCCTGGCAAGGCACCCAGCATAACCCCGATGTGCTGCGCACTGAGGGCGGGGTGCCGCGAAGGGGTGCCGGGACTTTGGCGGTGATCGGCGACCTCAAGCAGATGAGCCCGCGGTGGCTGGTGGGGGTCAGCATGGTGGGCTATGGCTGCACCCTAGCCGTGGGCATCGGAGTACCCATCCCCATTCTCTCCGAGGAGATACTGCGCTACGCTATGGTAAGGGATGCCGAGATCTTCGCTCCTATCGTGGACTATAGCGAGGCCTACCCACAACGGAGCCCAGACATCCTGGGCGAAGTAGACTATGCTCAGCTTAAGAGCGGCAGAATACTGGTTCAGGGCAAGGAGGTGCCCACGGCATCGCTTTCAAGCTACCCCAGGGCATTGGAAATCGCCAACATGCTCAAGGCGTGGATCATGAAGGGACAGTTCTTCCTCACTGAGCCAGTGGCATCGCTACCTGGGCTTGAGGCCGGGATAACCTTCAAGCCCCTCAAGGAACGGCCGATAGAGGGGTGAGATCGACCGGAAAATCTAGAGCGATTAGATTGAAAAAATAGAAAGAGGACGAAGATGGCTATTTCTAAAAGGGTGGTGCTGCGCTTTCCCCCCCGTTTGGTGGAGCAGCCGATAATCTATAAGCTGGTCAAGGACTACAACCTTGTGCTCAATATCCTTAAAGCCTCGGTGACGCCCAAAGAGGAGGGGCTTATGGTCCTCGAACTCTCCGGCGCCCGACGGGATTACGATAGGGGCATTCAGTATCTACAGGAGGTGGGGGTCAGGATTCAGTCCCTGGGTCAGGACGTAGTGCGCAACGAGGCGAGATGCACCCATTGCGGTGCCTGTGTGGTGGTCTGCCCCACTGGCGCCCTGGCCCTCGACCCCAAAACCAGGATGGTGAGTTTCTACGAGGACAAGTGCACCGCCTGCCAGCTATGTGTGCTCCCTTGCCCTCCGAGAGCTATGGAGGTCTACATCTAGTGTATCAGCCCAGGACCTACCGGCACTGGATCAAAGACAAAGACCTGGTCTCTTTCCAGGTGACGGTAAAGGAAACTGACCTATACATCCGGGCATGCCGAACCCTGCTACAAGAGGCGCTCAGGGTGGTTTTGCAGTGCCGCGCCTCGCTGGAGGCATACATAGGACTTCACCCCCTGTTCCTTACCACCCTTGAGCCTATCCCCACAGCGGAGGATGCCCCGGAACTGGTGAGGAAGATGGCAGAGGCAGCTAATAAGGTGGGGGTCGGCCCCATGGCCGCAGTGGCTGGAGCCATCGCTGAAGAGGTGGGCCGGGAGCTAAGGAGGTTCTCAGAAGAAGTGATAGTGGAAAATGGCGGCGATATCTTTCTAAATATCCACAAGCCAAGGCAGGTGGGGGTTTATGCTAATAAGTCCCCTTTTACCGGAAGGATCGCCCTCCAGATAGAGCCTGAGGAAACACCCTTGGGGATTTGCACCTCCTCAGGGACTGTGGGACATTCCCTCAGCTTTGGCACTGCCGATGCCGCTATTGTGCTCTCTCCATCCACCGCCCTGGCTGACGCCGCGGCCACCGCCATCGGCAACCTGATTAAAGGAGCCGATGACATACCGAAGGGGATAGAGTTTGCTCAAAGCGTCAGGGGGCTTACGGGGGTGGTGATCATTAAGGATGATAAGATGGGGGTCTGGGGCCAGGTGAGAATCTGCCCTCTGGAGTAGCGCAATGATGATGCAAAGCCATTATGCCGTGGTTTTCGTCACTACTGGCAACGCGGTGGAAGCCCAGAGAATAGCTAATATCCTGATTAGCGAGAGGAAGGCCGCCTGTGTCAACATCGTGCCACAGGTGCGCTCCAGATTCTGGTGGAAGGGCAAAATCGATTCCGCGGATGAGACCCTGTTGGTCATCAAGACCAAGGTATCGCTACTAGATGAGCTTAACCAATTGGTCAGGGAAAACCATAGCTATGAGGTCCCTGAGATCATCGCCCTACCCATCATAGGCGGCAACCAGGATTACCTGAAATGGATCGATGACGAATTAGGGAAGCAGGGCCGCTGAAATCGCGATTCTTAGCCACCAATCCACCAGAATGAGTCCCAAGACACGAATTATCCGTCCTGGGTCAATTCTGGGGCAAATTCAGGCCATTTTAGCCGAATCTTCCATATCAGCCTGGAGAATTGCTGGACTTGAACTCCTCTACCTGGCTGAGCCAAAATCAGCGGGGATAGGCTCCGAGGACTTATTGAATCTACGATATGCTACCGAGCTGGGGTTGGAGACTCGTTTTTAGCCCGTAGTTCTCAACCGGCTAAGGCTTCAATGCAGATTTTGAAGACGTCTTGCGTGATTCCCTGTAAATTCGACATTATGTTCGATATTAGGCTAGCGGGATCCAGAGCGGAATCCTCGGCTGGATTATCCGACACCACAAATATTCCAGCCGCCTTTTTGCTGTGAAATGCGGCGATAGAGAAGAGAGCTGACATCTCCATATCGATCCCCAGGATTCCCTGTCGAGACAATTTGGCAATGAAATCCGGTGTCTCCATAAAAGGGGCATCGGTGGAATAGATTTCCCCAACGAGGGGCTCATAGCCGAAACGTCGTGTTGCATCGACAAGCCTTTTCACCAGGTCATGGTCCGGGGTTGAAAACTCGCTTTTGCCGTAATATTTGCTGGTTCCCTCACCGATCCTGGTCATGCTGGGAATTATTATGCTGCCGACGGCGATACCGCGCCGAAGCCCGCCACAGTAGCCGATCCCTATTCCCTCAGTGGCAGGAGAGTGACACAGATACATCTCTATGCCAAGACTGGCGGTAGATGCGCCGGCCATGGTAGAAGCAAATAGTATCTCCTTCCCCCTCCTCACCCCTTTGTAGATTCCGAGGCCACTAAGGGATTCCAGCCCATAGGTCTCAGGTTGCGCCGGGGGGAAATCTTGCATCTGACTGAGACCGAGGCCCAAACGAAGAATTACCGCGTCGTAATCTCCTAACCCCTCAACCCCCTGTTTTCTCCTAAACTCCTTTTCATCCTCTGGGTCTAGCAACATGATATCTCCTCACATCCTTTACTCTAAAACCTTCCCGGTATGGTGGCATTACAATAGCGGCATCTCCCTTGCTTCACATTATACTCTAGAACATCGAAGACACGCCTTTTCACCAGCAGCCGCCCACATCTGTGGCAATAGGTATTCTCCCCGCAGCCTTCGGGGAGGTTGCCCAAATATACATAGAGCAACCCCTCTTCGCCAGCGATCTCTCGCCCTCGTTCTAGAGTGGCCAAGGGCGTCGGCTCAAGGTGACCCAGTTCGAAATGGGGAAAGAAGCGGGTGATGTGCCACGGGGTGTCGGCACCCAGTTCATCGCGTATCCAGCCGGCGATGCCCCTCAGCTCGGCCTCGCTATCGTTAAAACCCGGGGTCAGGTTGGTGACTATCTCTACATGCATCCCCCATCTGCCCTTGGCCCTCTTTACTGCCTGTAAAATGGGGGCAAAGTCCGGGATGTGAGCCATCCGTCCATAGGAATCGCGGGAGAAGCCCTTTATATCTACCCGGTAGACATCGAGATAGGGCCCGATGGCATCCAGGGCTTCCGCCGTTATATAGCCATTGGTGACATAGTTGGTGAATAGGCCTTGCCCCTTGGCCAACTTGGCGCCATCGATGGTATATTCCAGCCAGATGGTTGGCTCGTTGAAGGTCCAGGAGATACCCAGGCAACCATGCCTTTTGGCCAGGGAAACAAGCTCCTCTGGTGATAAATAGTTGGCACTTCCGCCCCTGGAGTGAGAAAGCTCCCAGTTCTGACAGCCGGGACAGCGGAAGTTGCACCCCAGGGCCCCCAGCGAAAGCCAGCGGCTCCCGGGGTAAAAGTGAAATACCGGCTTTTTCTCAATGGGGTTTATGGATAGCGAGGCCACCTCGCCGTAGATCAGGGTGAAGAGATTGCCCCCCTGATTCTGACGGGTGAAGCAAAAGCCCTTCTTCCCCTGGGAAAGCAGGCAGCGGCGAGGGCAGGTTTTACACCTTACCTTTCCGCTCTCTAACCTCTCGTACAGCAGTGCTTCCCGGTTCAATGGCAAAGCCCCGTAATATTTGAGACCGCTGAAAAACGCTGTGTCATTGCGAGGAGCGCCAGCGACGAAGCAATCTCAAAGGGGATTGCTTCGCGGAGTCTACCCTGAGCGAGATTCTTCGGTCGCTTTGCTCCCTCAGAATGACAGAAAGCGAAGGGCTGGCAATGACAGGAGGACCTTTTCAGCATTCTCATATTCGGCGGACTAGGGTGGAAATGGGTGATGGAGCCCAAAAAACCTCTTGAGCTCCTCCACCCCCCTCTCAGCGAAGGGGCGTGCCTGCTCTTTGAGCCTGCTATCGATGTTGGGCTGGCCCTCGTCTCTCAGCCTCGTCAGCCCATAGTGCTCTCGAAAGGATGCCGGAATCTCATCGGGCCAATTATGGTCAGTCATTATGCCGTAGGCCAGCGTCCACACCCTGGCCACCACCCCTAAGTCGTAGCCACCACCCCCCAGGGCGACCCACTTCGGAGCCAGCCGCTTAAGCTCCTTCACCACTGTGGCATATGCTTCAGTGGTGAGCATGAGGTGGGTGAGAGGGTCGAGATAATGGGCATCGCAACCGAGCTGGGTGACCAGAATGTCAGGCTTGAACCTCTGCACCAGAGGAGGCACGACCTGGCTAAAGGCCCAGAGGTAGACTCGGTCATCGGTATAGGGGAAGAAGGGGATGTTAACCGTGTAGCCAGTGCCGGCGCCTTTGCCTATTTCGCTGACCCCGCCTGTGCCCGGGAAAAGGTAGCGGCCCCATTCATGAAGAGAGATCTTGAGCACCTGGTCGCTTTCATAGAAGGCATTCTGAACGCCATCGGCATGGTGGGCATCGATGTCAACGTAAGCCACTCTGAGCCCCTTCTTCAGCAGCCACAGAATGGCGATGACTACATCGTTAAACACGCAGAAGCCGGAGGCATAATTGGGGGCAGCGTGGTGCAGCCCCCCCGAGATATTGAACGCGGCATCAACCTGACCGCTGGTCACCAGCTCCGCGGCTCCTAGCGATGCCCCCACCACCCTAGCCGCAACCTCATACATCCCCTCATAGGGAGGATTATCCCCGTCCTCAAAGAAATTGTAGGTTGCCGGATTGAAGCGGCTCTCGCCGCGGCTCAGGCTCTTCACCGCCTCCACATAATCCTGGGTGTGAAAGGAAAGAAGCTCCCCCTCATCGGCCATCCTCGGTGTCACCAGCAGCGAATCCTCAAAGGCGTCATAACTCTGTAGCAGTTCGTAGGTCAACTGGAGACGATTGGGCTGGAGCACATGGTCCTCCCTAAGGATGTGCCGTGATTGCACCTCATCATAAACAAGGGCTGCCCGTCTCATCCCTCAGCCCCCTCCATAAGCTTCTCCAGCTCCCGTTTCATCCGCTGCCAGTGGGTGCCTTGCCAGTAAATCCTATGGCAGGCGGGGCACTGGTAATACTGGGATTGCGTCTGAAAGACGTAGGGAGGCACCAGATGGCGGACATCCGCTTTCTCTCTACGAACCAAAGGCTCATTGCACTCAAGGCACAGGGTGAATTTCTGCTCTTGATTTAGCTTCATCGTCCGCGCCACCTGGCGCAACTGCTCCTTGGGGTCGTCACCTTCTATCAGTATGACCTTCAGCTTTCCACCGGTAATCACCCTCCTCAGCATGATCTGGGTGTCTTTGGTCAGAAGCACCCTTTTCTCCTTCAACGCAATGCTGATTAGCCCCCGATCATCGATGGGGTTGATGAAAAGGGTGTCGTAGCCCATCATTCTGAGCCAGCGGGCCAGCTTGCCGACATTGGTGTCTACGATAAACTTGGCTCTCACTGCGCCACTATTCCATTCTAATTTATTCCCTTTTAATCTTCTCCTTACCAAAGGGTCAATAAGTCATAAAACTAAATGAGCAATGCCCAATCCAACTAAGACAATGGTTAGAATTATCAAAACCGTCGTCAAGAATGTTACGATTTTCGACTGTTTCCTAGTGCTAGTGTCTAATTTCAGAATGGCTCCTCGTAAACTATCTATAAAGGGGATTAGAAGCGTTACCCTTTGCTCTAGAGGCAAGTCTGAGGGGAGATGGATTTCTTTAATAAGCCCAGTCTTCTCGTCTATTTCTATTTTGACCTTCTCTTCCTTCACTGCTAACCTCCCATCTTTCTTAGAGGACGAATTTCATCCCCTCACCACCCATTGTGATCTTCGCCTCCAGTTCCTTGGCCACCTGCGCTACCCCCTCTCTGATCTCGCTCTCAAGCTGGGGGCTCATGTGCACAACGAGGATGGGGGGCAAGTAGCCCTTTATCCTTTTGAAATCCAAAAGCTCCTGTCTAAGAAGTCGCGGGGA
>CAYSLE010000044.1:0-8961 GCA_964431905.1 uncultured Dehalococcoidales bacterium
GCTTTTAAGCCGCCCCCTAGCCACTCGAAAAAGAGCCCTGGGCCGAGAATGGAAGCTCCAAAGGGGCGCACTACCCAGCCACTGTCCGATCTGTTCCCCCATGGATACCAGAACGCTAGGGAGGCCAAACTGAAAATCCATTCCATTGGACAGCGCCATGTTTATCCCCTCTAGCATTCTTTGTTGAAATGCCATTACCTCCGCCTCACCCATGGGAGGGAAAACATCCAGCACCAGCTCCCGGTGAAGGGCGCGGGCAAATCCCCCAGAGGGATAAGGGGGTGGAGCCATGCCGTAGAAGAGTTTATCGTGATCTCGATAGCGGATTTCACCCCTCCGGCTACAAGATGCGAAAATGCACCAACAGACAATGTATATCCCGATCTCATTGAAAAGCCGCTCGGTGACCGGAACCCATTTGAAGCGGTATTCCCCCGACCTTCCCGAGGTGCGCTGCCAGAACAGCGGCTTCTCGGGCAAGACGTCCTCTTTCCGCTCCGGTAGATAGGGGAAGTAGTCTTCGTAGGTAGTTAAGGGGACCTGACGTCGGAACTCATCCACACTGCTGGGCCTTGCCCCCCTCATCACCTTACGCCCCAACTCGCAGTTACCAAAGAGCTCCAACTGCTCCAACAATAAATGCCTCTGTGTTTCTATAAAATCCTCAATACTAAAATCAATAAAGCCACAATACTTTTCCCAGACTTCATTAGCCTTGCCCCGACGCAGTAACTCGGTGGCACTGCTCATAGTAAAGACCTCCTTACGTTTCTAATCACCCCCTTCAGCTATCGTCTTGCGCCGACCACTATACCCAGAATCTCGGTAATATCGCTTGTCCGGAAGGGCTTCCGAATGAGAAAAAGCGGCCCCAGCGACATCGCCTCTAGCGCTATAGGATCATCACCATAACCGGTGATGATGACCACCACCGCCTTCTTGTCCTTCTGCTTTATCGCAGAGAGGACATCCACACCGCTGATGCCGGGCAGCATCAGATCTAGCAAAATCAGGTCATAGTGGCGCCGGTCTAACTCCTCAAGCGCTCGCTCTCCGCTATCAACAGTGGTCACGCTATACCCCTGCCCAGAAATGACCTCCCTCAGCAGCTCGCGAACCCTGGGGTCGTCATCAACGACAAGCACATTGCCCTCAACCGTCACCGCTCGCCTTGTCAGCCAGTCATCGAGGATGTCTTTCTTGAACCTCCAGTTCCCCCCTACTTTGGAGGCAGGGATGCGACCGCGCTGAGCGAGCTTATAAACCGTCATATAGTTCAGTTTCAGATACTCGGCCGCTTCCTTAGTAGTCATCAACCTATCCATACAAATTGACCCCCTTTAATCCTTTCATTCTCTGCGTTGCATTTTATGCTATTTTCAGCTAAGATGTGTAGTTTATCACCTTTTCATCGCATTGTCAAGTTTTTAGCTAGTCCTATCTTAATCGGTTAAGCCATCGGCTGGCTATTTCACTTGACATCATTTTCTGCTCGTGGTAAATTTAAAACCGGATTGCCCAGAACGGTCTAAATTCGAGTTTTAGAAGGGGGGTTACTATGCCCAACATGATCGTCTGTGTGAAACAGATAGCCGACCCAGAGGCACCGGCGGGCAGTTTCAAGGTCGATGAGGCGGCAAAGCAGGTTATCCCTGCCGCCGGTGTAAACCAGGTGGTTAGCCCCTTTGATGAGCAGGCGGTGGAGGCGGCGCTACGGATCAAGGATGCTCATGGCGGTAAGATCACTGCCATCAGCCTGGGCAAGAACTTCGTCATGGATGTGATTAAGAAACCCCTTTCCATGGGCGCCGACGAGCTAATCCTGCTCCAGGACCCCGCCTTTGAAGGTGGCGACAGCCGCTCCACGGCCTATGCCCTGGCAATGGCCATCAAGAAGATAGGGGGATTTGACATTATCTTCTGTGGTCGGCAGGCAGCGGACTGGGATGCCGGTCAGGTGGGCTCCGGCATCGCTGAGTTCCTGGGGATACCCAGCGTAACGGTGGCGAAAAAGGTGGAATTTTTGGATGGTAAGGTAAGGGTGGAGAGGGTGGTCACTGACGGCTATGAGGTGATCGAGGTTTCCACCCCGGTGCTGATCACGGTTTCAAACGAGCTGGGCGAGCCTCGCTATCCAAAGCTTAAGGGGATTATGGCGGCAGCGAAGAAGCAAGTGCCTACCTGGAACGCCCAAGGCATTGACGCCGATACCTCCAAGCTGGGCGCCAGTGGAGCACGCACCAAGTTGCTCAAGCTCTTTGTCCCGGTGAAGGAAGGAAAATGCGAGATCATCGAGGGCGAAAGCCCCGAGGATGCAGCGGCTAAACTGGCGCTGAAACTGAGAGAGGCTAAGCTGATCTAGTGGCGACATCTTCAAAGGAGGTAAATCCAGTGGCTGAGAATAAAGGAGTAATGGTTTGCGGCGAGATCATCGAAGGCAAACTGGCCGCAATCACGACTGAACTCCTCGGCGGTGGCCGGAAGCTGGCCGATGCTTTAGGCAAGGAGCTTTCCTTAGTGCTGATGGGCAGCGGCATTGGCAACATGGCTAAAGAGGGGATCGCCTTCGGCGCGGATAAGGTTTACGTTGTCGACGATCCCCTGCTTAAGGACTATCAGACAGATAGCTACGTGGCGGTCATGGGAAAGATAGTCAAGCAGGTTTCGCCAGACATCCTGCTTATGGGACAGACAGCGATGGGGCGCGACCTGGCGCCGAGGCTGGCCTTTAGGCTGGATACAGCGGTATCCATGGACTGCACCGAGCTCTCCATTGACCCGGGCTCGAAACTGCTTCTGCAGACCCGCGGTGTCTATGGGGGCAACGCCAAGGCAACCTACCTCTGTGAGGGGACTAAACCCCAAATGGCCACGGTTAGAGCTAAGGCGATGGATCCACGGGAAAGGGATGACTCGAGGAAAGGGGAGGTCATCACCGTCGAATCCGGCCTCGACCCCTCAAAGATTAGGACCAAGGTGGTCAATAGGGTGAAAGAGGAGGTTGAGGGAATCAAGCTGGAGGATGCCCAGGTAGTGGTCTGTGGCGGTCGAGGCATGGGTGGCCCCGAGGCCTTCAAAGACCTGGAGGCACTGGCCAAGGTCCTGGGAGGGGCAATGGGGGCCACCAGGCCCCCCTGCGACAACGGCTGGGTGCCAGCATCGCTTCAAATCGGGCTCACCGGGAAGATCGTGAGCCCCACCCTCTATATAGCCGTTGCCCTTTCCGGTTCCAGCCAGCACATGGCGGGATGCTCTGGATCCAAGAACATCATAGCTATAAACAAGGACCCCGAGGCCAATATATTCAAGGAGGCTCGCTACGGGGTGGTCGGCGACTTCAAGAAGGTGATTCCCGCCTTCACCCAGAAGGTGAAGGAGCTGCTGGCGGGCTAAGATAATTCCTTAGGACAAGAAAACACCGCCTCGCCAAGAAAGCGGGGCGGTGTTTTTATCAAGCCTTTTGTCCGGCCTTCCCCTTTTCAGCGATGATGCGCTGGGCGATGTGGGCCGGCACCTGCTCATAGTGGCTGAATTCCATTTGGAAGCTGCCTCTGCCTTGGGTGATGGAGCGCAGGTCTATGGCATAGCGCTGAACCTCGGCGAGAGGCGCTTGAGCCTCGATAACGTTCCACCCACCCTGCGGGTGCATCCCGAGCACCTTGGCCCGCTTGCTATTAAGGCCGCCGATAATATCGCCGGTGAAGCTCTCGGGCACGGTGATCTTCATGGTCACGATTGGCTCCAGCAGAACAGGCTGCCCCTGAGATAGCCCTTTCCTCGTGGCGTGTGAGCCGGCGATCTTGAAGGACATGTCCGAGGAATCGACAACATGATAGCTGCCGTCGAAAAGCGTCACCTTTACGTCAACCACAGGATAGCCGGCCAGCACCCCTTCCTGAAGCGCCTCCATAACCCCTTTCCCCACAGCGGGGATGTAGTTCTTGGGCACCACACCGCCTACCACCCGCTCGCTGAATTCGCAGCCTGCCTCTCTGGGTAGCGGCTCCAACTCCAGGACGACATGCCCATACTGGCCATGCCCCCCGGTTTGCTTCTTATGCTTGTATTCAGACTTTGTGGAAGCGGTGATGGTCTCCTTATAGGGGACCTTTGGAGTCTCCATCCTGACTTCGACGCCAAACTTGCGCAGCATCTTCTCCGCGGCGACCTCAAGCTGGGCCTCACCTACGCCGGAGATGATGGTCTCCAAGGTATCGGAGTCACGGCGAACCCGAAGGGAAGGGTCCTCCTCAACAAGCCTTGTCAGGGATGAGCCTAACTTGTCCAGGTCGGCCTTCGTCTTGGGATGCACGGCAACGCTAAGGGCGGGCTGAGAGAACTCGATGCCCGGCAGGATAAGGGGGTGTTCCTTGAGGCACAGGGTGTCCCCGGTAACCGTCTCCGTCAGCTTGGCCACAGCCCCGATATCGCCGGCTATCAGGTGGGGCACCGGCTCTTGAGCCTTGCCTCGGAGCACATAGAGCTGACCAATGCGCTCCTGGCGATTCTTGTTGCTGTTCCACACCGTGGAATCGCTATGAATGGTGCCTCTATAAACCCGGAAATAGGTGAGCTTACCTACATAGGGGTCGGCGCTGGTCTTAAATACCAAGGCCGCCAGCGGGGCGGTGGGGTCTGCCTCTATGGTCTCTTCCGCTTTGGTAGCCGGGTTCATGGCTGAGACCGGACCGCGATCCTTGGGCGAGGGCAGGTAACGGCAAACAGCATCCAAGAGTCGGTTGCTGCCCAGGTTTTTGAGGGCAGAGCCCACCAGAACCGGCACTACCTGGCCGCCGATGGTGGCCGCCCGCAACCCCTTGCCGATCTCCTCCGCGGTGAGCTCCTCCCCCTCAAGATATTTAGCGATGAGGTCATCATCTGTTTCAGCCACTGCCTCTACCAGATGCTCTCGAAACTCTTCAGCCTGACCCTTCATCGAATCTGGGATCTCCCCCTCTTTCCCATCGATTTCGGCTTTCATGGTGATGAGGTCGACCACACCTCTAAAATCCTGCTGGGCACCGATGGGGAGCTCTATAGGGAGGCACCTCTTCCCGAAATGGGCTTTAAGCTCCTCTAACACCTTAAAGAAATCGGCGTTTTCCCGATCGATCTTGTTTACCAAGACGAGGCGGGGTATCTTTTGTTCTTCAGCGTAGCCCCATACTTGCTCGGTGCCGACCTCCACGCCGGAGGCAGCACAGACAACAACGACTGCGCCATCGGCGATGCGCACCGCAGCTTCGACCTCAGCGACAAAGTCAGCATAACCAGGGGTATCAATGATATTCACCTTGACCCCCTGCCACTCGGCGGGAAGGAGAGTAAGGTAAATGCTGATTTTGCGCTTCACCTCATCCGGGTCGTAGTCTGAGGTAGTGTTGCCTTGGTCCACCCTTCCCAAACGGGTTATCGCCCCCGAACTGTAGAGCATGGCCTCGGCAAGCGAAGTCTTCCCCGCTCCAGAGTGGGAAAGCAACACCACATTGCGCAACCGTTCCGTGGTATATTGCTGCATAGATGATCCCCCTTCAACCCTTTCGCTTTTCTCGATTCGCCCGATGGCCGCCATCGCTCAGGCGCTGAGAAGCAGGCGCCTGCCCTTCACTAATGGATGTTTCTACTTGCTCTATCCTGGCCACGGCCTCATTATACCCCGTTTGTGTGGAAGCTGGCAATGCTGCTTCCGGTATTGCTTTGCGGTCACGGTTGGGTGTATAATCGGCAAGCCTGCCACTTACGGAGTGGAAAATGAAGCTTAGCCGTGAGGAAGTGCTGCACATCGCCGCCCTTTGCCGGTTGAGCCTCTCCGAAGCGGAATTGGAGAGGTTCAGGGTACAGCTCTCCGACATCCTCGATAATTTTGAGATTTTGAAGCAGGTGGATACCACCGATGTACCACCTACCGCTTACCCCATCCCCTTAGAGAATGTGGTGCGGGAGGATGAGGCAGCGCCCTCGTTTCCCCAAACTGAGATCCTGGCTAATGCCCCTCGCCAGGAGGAGGGCTGCTTTAGGGTGAGAGCGGTGCTGGAACAATAGAATGGAGGACAAAGAATGAACCGTTCCCTTTTTGAGTACCTCGATAACTATCTGTTCAATCCCAGCTCTATTGCCGTCATCGGCGCATCCAATTTCCCTGGCAAATGGGGGTTTAACATCATCAACCGCGTCCTGGATACCAGGGACAATAGAAAGATCTACGCCATCAATAACAAGAGGCCGGAGGTAGCTGGCTTAACGACATACCCCAGTGTCAGGGACGTGCCCGAGCCGGTGGAATTTGTGGTTATCGCCATCCCCTACGTCGATGTGCCCAAGGTTATGGAGGATTGCGTGGCTAAGGGGGTTAAGGCCGGTCTGGTTGTCTCAGCAGGGCTGGGGGAGACCGGTGAGGAGGGAGTCAGGATAGAGCGGGAGATAGTGGCCATAGCCAAACGAGGGGGAATACGCTTCGTCGGCCCCAACTGCATGGGGCACTTCAATACCGCGGCCAATTTCTTCACCACCGGCTTTGCCCCCACCCTGGGGATCAAAAGGGGGCACCTGGGGATTGTGGCCCAGAGCGGCGGCTTCGCCGGACACATACTTCGATGTGCACTAGAGGCTGGCGTGGGCGTCAGCAAGCTCGTCTCCAGCGGCAATGAGGCCAATCTGCACCTGGAGGACTACCTGGAGTATCTGGCCCAGGACCCAGAGACCAGGGTCATTACCTGCTATATCGAGGGCTTCAGAGAGGGGAGGCGTTTTCTGAAGCTGGCCAAAGAGATAACGAGGCACAAGCCTGTCGTGGTGGTAAAGGTGGGCCGGACAGAGCCCGGGGCCAAGGCGGCCCGGGGACACACTGGCGCCCTCTCCGGCTCCGACATCGTGTCCGACGCGGTGCTCAAGCAAAGCGGGGTGATCCGGGCCGATGAGATCGAGGAGCTCTTCGATGTGGCTGCGGCGCTCCTTCGCCAACCCTTGCCCAAGGGGAGAAGGATAGGGATACTCACTGGAGGCGGAGGCCATGGGGTGGTGGCTACTGATGCCTGTTCAAGGCTAGGGCTGGATATCTCTCCTCTATCTAAGAGCACCCTGAAAAGGCTGGATGAGATCCTGCCCGAGCGCTGGCCGCGGCAGAACCCGGTGGACACGGTGGCCGCCGGCTTCGTCACCTATCAGTGCCTGTGGCCAATGATGGAGGATGACAACCTCGACGCCATCCTCTCCGTGGGCGCCATCGGGATGTCAAGTATGTGGCGCATGATGGGCGGCCTCCCCCTTTCCATGCCCTCATTCCTCAGAGAGCAGGCGATGAAAATGATGGACTTCATCGAGGGCGATGAGATGAATAATCTGGATAAGGCCATCGAGTATATCGATAAGTATAAGAAGCCGATCATCGTCACCAGCTTGATGATGACCCCTGAGATGAGGCAGGCGCCGGTGCATAAGAAACTGGTGGAAAACGGGATCATTACCTATCCCACCCCGGAGAGATCGGCCAAAGTTCTGCATCACCTCTGCTGGTATGCCGAATACCTCCGCCAGCTTGATAGCTAATCGATGGTGGAAGAAGTTGAACCTCTGCGATCTGACCACTCATCAGGCTCACCAGCTGCTCAAGAAGAGGGAAGTCTCCTCTGTTGAACTGACGCAGGCTGTCCTGGAGCGAATCTCCCGGGTAGAGGAGAAGGTTCACGCTTTCGTCACAGTGACTGAGGGTGAGGCCCTGCGCCAGGCAAAGCAGGCGGATGAGCGAATTCGCATGGGTGACTTCCACCCGCTTACCGGTGTGCCAGTGCAGGTCAAGGACAATATGTGCACTAAGGGGATTCGCACCACCTGCTCCTCGAGGATGCTGGAGAATTTCGTCCCCCCTTACGATTCCACAGTGGTGGAGAGGTTGAGGGACGTGGGCATGGTGATGATGGGTAAGGGGAATATGGACGAGTTCGCCATGGGCTCCTCCAACGAGCACTCGGCCTTTTTCGTCACATCAAATCCCTGGGACCTGGGCCGCGTCCCCGGCGGCTCCAGCGGCGGGCCAGCGGCAGCGGTGGCCGCTAGCGAGGCGCTCTACGCCCTGGGCTCCGATACCGGGGGCAGCATCCGTCAACCGGCGGGGTTCTGCAATATCGTTGGCCTCAAGCCGACCTATGGCCGGGTGTCGAGATACGGCCTGGTGGCCTTCGCCAGTTCACTGGATCAGATCGGGCCCATGACCAAAGATGTTACCGACTCGACTCTGGTGATGAATGTCATCGCCGGCTATGACCCCCGTGATTCGACATCGGTGAATCGCCCGGTCCCCGACTACACCAAGTCGCTCGTCCCCGATCTCAAAGGGCTTAAGCTGGGCGTCCCTAAAGAATACTTCGTTGAGGGGATGCAGAAGGGGGTGAAGGAGGTGATGCGCACCGCCATCGCCAAGCTCGAGGAGCTGGGGGCCACGTTGGACTGGGAGGTCTCGCTGCCCCACACCAGATATGCCCTCGCCGCCTACTATATCATCGCCCCCTCCGAGGCCATGGCCAACCTGGCCCGCTACGATGGGGTTAAATATGGCTTCTCCTACGAAGGGGAGACTATGTGGAACTCCATGGAGAAGACGAGGCAATTGGGCTTCGGCCCTGAGGTGAAGCGGCGCATCATCCTGGGCACCTATGCCCTGTCCGCCGGCTACTACGATGCCTATTACCTCAAGGCGCAGAAGGTGCGCACCCTGATACGGCGGGAGTTCGAGCAGGCCTTTGAGCGCTACGATGCCCTGATCACCCCCACCTCGCCCACAGTGCCCTTCAAGATCGGGGAGAGGGTGGACGACCCGCTCCCGATGTATCTGAGCGATGTCTGCACCCTGCCCATAAACATCGCCGGTATCCCCGGCATCTCGGTTCCCGCTGGCTTCTGCGACGGGCTGCCGGTGGGGATGCAGATCATAGGCAAGCCCTTCTCCGAGGAGACGCTCTTCCGCAT
>CAYSLE010000045.1:0-8801 GCA_964431905.1 uncultured Dehalococcoidales bacterium
TGTCGGAGAAGATCAGAGACAAGGTGGCCGAAGTCTATGTTATAGGCGATGCCAAAGAGCCGCGTAAGGTGCTGGAGGCCACTGCTGAGGGGGCAGAGGTTGGCCGAAAGATTTAATGGTTGTGCTGTACGTCGTCGGCTACAAGTCAAGACCTTATATTTAAAACCCACTAACCGAGGAGGCAGGATATGGCAAAAAGAGTAGAGGGCAAGGTGGCCATTGTCACCGGGGCAGCAGCCGGCATGGGGACGGCACACGCTCTGACTTTAGCCCGGGAGGGCGCAGATGTGGCGGTTGTTGACATATGTCGGGATCAGCCGCTTAGTTCGGTTCCCGGGGGCACAGCGAAGGCGCTGGATAAGTTAGTCCAGGAGATAAGGGCTTTAGGGCGGAGGGCGATTGCCATAAGATGCGATGTTAGCAAGAGTGACGAAGTGGAACAAATGGTGCAAAGGGTGATAGATGAGTTCGGCAGGATAGACATACTGGTCAACAACGCCGGGGTGGTGAACATCACCCCCCTTGTACTCTTGACCGAGGAACAGTGGGACTTTGTCATGGATGTCAATCTCAAAGGGACCTTCCTCTGTTGCAAGCATGTGCTCCCGCACATGATGGCACAGAACTGGGGCAAGATCGTGAACGTCGGCTCGGTCAACGGCAGGGAAGGGATGCCAGGAAACGTTCATTACTGCTGCTCTAAAGCTGCGGTGCATATGCTCACAGATGCCTTGTCCAAGGAAGTGGCAGCATTTAACATAAATGTCAACTGCGTGGCGCCGGGCACTGTCTGGGGGACACCTATGGTGGACTGGGTAATGGGATTAATGGCTCCAGAGGGAGGAGATAAGTGGGAGGCGTATCTTAGCTTTTGCCAGAGAATGTATACCTTCGGCCGGGAGCAGACCCCCGAGGATGTGGCCAACGCCATGCTGTTCTTGGTATCGGAAGAGTCTCGCAACATGACCGGTTACACCCTATACGTTGATGGTGGGCACAAGTCCCCTATGTGAGGGGCGAAAGCAACTGGAGCTGCATCACAATTAACAAGTTTTGCGAGGAGGCTGTTCTCATGACTGAGCTGAGAGACCTGGAAGCAAGGATCAGGGTATTGGAGGATACTGAGGCTATCAAAAGGTTGAAGTACAAATACTTCCGTTGCATTGATAAGGGGCTTTGGGATGAGATAGGCGATTGTTTTGCCGAGGCTGCGGTGGCAGACTACATCCCAGGCTTGCCGCTAGAAGGCAGAGCGGTGATCGCGACTTTCTTTAAGGAGACTATAGCCCCAGCCTACACCATGCGTGTTCATCAGGGCCATAATCCCGAGATCGAGCTGACAAGCGATGCAACAGCTACAGGCCACTGGGAACTGGATAACTTCATGGTTACGGCCAAAACCAATACCGGACTGTGGATCGGCGCCTTTTACCAGGATGAATATGTCAAAGAGAAGGGCGAGTGGAAGATACAGAGGACAAAGGTTGACTTTATCTTTATGAGCGACATCGAGAAGGGGTGGGCTAAGGAGCGGTTCAGCCCACTACAGGAAGCCTGAAGTACAGGGTAGCTGAGCTCGGTCGTGAGGGGGCATCGGGCCGCTGGTGAGATGAGAAAGCTCGGAAAGGAGCGGAGAGATGGGCTACCAAGCCTTGATTTATGAGAAAAGCGACGGGATTGCCAGGATCACCCTCAACCGTCCGGAGAAGATGAATGCCCTTAACATCCAAATGATGGTGGAGCTGGCGGAAACTGTCCAGGACGCCGCCGACGACGATGGAATAAGGGTGCTGGTCCTCACCGGGGCAGGGAGGGGCTTCTGCTCCGGCGGCGATTTCAGCTATTCCGAGGTGAGGAGCGGGGAGGTGGCTCAAGGGGATGCGGGGCAGGCGGGCGGGATTTTGGGGCAAGGCAGGCTGCTTCACCCCTTTAACGAAAAAGTAATCCTGGGGCTACAGAGGATGGACAAGCCCACCATAGCTATGGTCAATGGGGCTGCTGTCGGCGGCGGCTTCGACCTCGCCCTGGCCTGTGACATGAGGATAGGGTCGGAGAAGGCCCGCTTCATGGTGGCCTTCACCAGGATCGGCATCACCCCTGGCTCCGGCGGCGCTTGGCTCTTGCCCCGGGTGGTAGGCCTGCCCAAGGCCTGCGAGCTCATCTTCACCGGCGATTTCGTCGAGGCGGAGGAGGCCTACCGCATCGGCCTCTTGAACCGGCTGGTTCCGGCGGAGAGGCTGGAGGAGGAGACCATGGCCCTGGCGCAGAGGATCGCCCAGGGGCCGCCCATAGCGCTGAGGCTGGACAAGGTGATGATCTACAAGGGGCTGGGCACTGACCTGGAGACGGCATTGGCCTTCGCCTCCGCCTGCGAGAACATAGCCCTTCATTCACAGGATCATGTGGAAGGAATTATGGCCTTTGCCCAAAAAAGGCGGCCCGTTTTCCGTGGAAGGTGAAGGAGCCGTCATCTAAGGGCCTTAGTCTCAACGGGTACATCAAAAGTGGCTTCCAGCACGTGCTCTGGGTGGCACAAAATAGAGATGTGTAAGATTATATGTACTTGGCTATACTGCCTCACTCTAGCTATTTCGACACACAGTGTGGCCGCCAAGAACAATCATATACGATGACATAGGGGATATATCATAGGCAAGCCTCAGCCTATCATCTCCAGGAAGGCCTCCACCCTGGTTCTCAATGGAGCCAGTGCTACCATGGTGTATTCGTACTCCAGGTACATGTTTGGCAGCCCAATGCTGTCAAAGTAGTCTTTCAGCGCCGGCACCTCGTAGCCATGGGTGTCGCAGTACTTGACAGACTCCAGTATCACCCCGTTAACCTTCCAGTCCTTGGCATAATCCTTGAGGTAGCCGAATCTAGTCTCCAGGTCCCCCTCATAGGAATTGGTGGTTTCCCTGAAGGTGCGAGGACACTTAAGATCAGCCAGATAGCGATGTGCCAACCCATCCAGGGGGTCTGGGGTGATTTTCACATCCGCCCAGTAGTGCCTGGAGCCGAAGCAGGTATCGTCCATGACCACATTTGCATTCAGGCTCTCGATCATCTCGATGAGGGCGATATTATCTATGGGGCTGCCCCAGACCAGGAGCCGGGCCGACTTCTTGGGTATACCCTTCTTACGCTTCTTGACCTCGCTTATCACTTCGCCCAATAGCTGGCTCCCTTCCTGTAGCGGGATGCTCATCAAAGCTATCATCACCTGTAATGTCTCTGTCCCTGAGATGAGGGGAGGGTCTGGCTTCCTCAGCTCGTATAGCTCTCTCACCAGCGCCCGCTGCGCATTGTGGACCTTGATCTCCTCCTTGAGGCGCTCTGAGGTCAGCTTCTTGCCGGCGAACTTCTCTAACGACTTTCTAAAGTCGTTCATCCCGTTCTTAAGGTATTCAAAGGATGCCTTATGCACCACGTGAGGGTAATCAATAAAGTGGTGGAAAGGGGGATCGATATAGTAGTTCCACAGGTGGCACCACTTCTCGCCAACATCGCAGGCATGAGAGCCTGCAAGGCCGTCGAGGAAATCATACTTTCCTTTAAGCCCTAGATCGAGGGAGCTGCGCAGGAAGGGACATACGATGGTGGGGATACAGGAATCGGCTTTGGTTATCGGCTCGTTTATGTCACCCTTGATCCTGAAGGGAACGAGATCCAAGGCGGTGACCATCTCCAAGGGGGGGTAGATGCACATGTAGCCGATTATCTTCTTACCCTGGGCCTTCAGCTCCCTAGCCCTCTTGTCCCGGTGCTGGTAGATATCCTTTACTTTAGCTAGCCCTTTCTCTGCCATCAGGTAGAGCCTCCTTTTCTATTCCGCCTTCTTACCACCTCAGCCCCTCTTTCTTCCTCACCTCCCGATAGTGCTCCATGGTCTCCTCGAAAGCCTCAGCTTCGTTTAGCGCCCGAGCCGGGTCGAAAACCGTTAGGTCCACGATATCGCCCTGCATAAAGAACGAGGGCACCCTGACCCGTTCCAGTAGTACGTTAGACGCATGTGTCAGGTAAAAGGTAGCGGTGCGGCAGCTTAGCAGGGGGTGGAACAAGACGCCATCAGCCTCGAATTCCGTGGCCATATCGAGATAGGGTTGAGCCCCGCCTACCGAACGCTCTCCCTCCACCCTGCGCCCCACCATCGCATTGCTGATGTTTCTAAAGATGAGCCTGGCGATGCGCTCCAGAGGGTCAGTGACCTTCGCCCTATCGGTGAGCTTGGGCGGATGGTAGCCCATGCTCTCAAATACAAAGTTCCAGCCACGCTCCGCTAGGCCATCGAAGAAGTCCAGGCTATGCCACGGGGGAAGCTCGGCGAACACCAACCGGTATTTCTCATTGGCCACAGCCCCAACCCTGGCATCCACCCTGGCCTTCGCCTCATCATATACCGCTTTATAGGCCTCGACCGCCTCCTTCTTCTCCGCCATATAGTAGGCAGGGACCATCATGGTCCAGAAGTCCCGAGAGTGCATGGGGCAGGGCCTGGCTTTTCGTAGGTCATTGGCTGCTCCCCACACCTCAAACACCTTCTCCTGACAGTCCAGTATCTCATTCAGCCGGTCCCAGTCCATCTTCTTGCCTAGGAGGCGCTCCAGGAATTTTACGAACTCTCTCAGCTCCAGGACCATATATTTGATAGTGTAATCGAAGGCACCGTCCATGGCGATTTCATTGGCACCGGGGTGGGGCAATTCCAGCACCCATAGGGGCACACCCCAATAGCGCCGCAACGCCTGGAACCACTTATATCGGGCGTCGCAGGCCGCCCCTGAGCTCAACATGAAGGTCGGTTTTGCCATCCCTCCTAGAGGCGCGTCGGGCGGGATTTCCCCCAGATCCACCATCTTTTGGGTGTAGCCAAAGCAATTCCTAGCATAACCACAGAGATGGGTGGGAAAGCCCTCGCCCTCGCTCCGGCCAAGGTGTTCCTGGGCTACCCCGGTAGCGGCACATACCGTCCCGTAGTTCTCTGGAAATATAGCGGCGACATCCATGGCCTTAAGGATTGGATCTCCCTCCCAGAAATTGACCATGCACCAAGCCACCGGCTTGCCCGCCGCAGCCGCCTCGGCACCTGAATTGTACATCTGGTCCAGCATGGGACGCAGTAGTTTCCGCGATTCCAGCCTGTTTATCGCCCTCCTCTTCTTCTGGTCAGTGGCCATACACAAGCCCTCCTTTCCGATTTCTATTGTAACCCAAGGCAGGGAAAAGGTAAAGGCGTCTATACACCCTTAAAAATTTGATGGCTCAATTCAGCCGTTATGCGCTTTTCAGAACAGAGGGTTAACAGTGAAGCTATGAATTGATATAATGATGGAGGTGACTGAAGAGGAAGATATAAGACGGCATACCATCGAGATCCTTGAGTCCCACCTCAGAGATAGGGGTAAGCTTATCCCTATCTTACAGGAGCTCCAGGCTAGGTTTGGCTACCTGCACCGCGAAATGATGCTGGAGATCGCCAATTTCCTGGGCATTCCTGAGAGTGAAGTATACTCAGTGGCCACCTTCTATAATCAGTTTCGCTTCGTTCCCCCGGGAAGGCATCAGGTAAAGGTATGCTTGGGGACCGCCTGTCAAATAAAGGGGGGTAGGATAATCCTCGAATCTTGGCAGCGGGAACTGGGTATCGATGAGGGAGAGACCAGGGCAGACCGCGAATTCAGCCTGGAGCGGGTGGCTTGCGTCGGGTGTTGCGCCATGGCGCCAGTGACCGTGGTCGATGCCCGGGTTGAAGGCAGGGTATCGCCCACCAGGGTCAAGGGGATTATGCTCTCCTTCGAACTGGATAAGGATAAACATCAGAGTGAAGAAACCAGCGACTAAATCGCCGCAACAGGCATTTGAACGCCTTCAAAAGCGCGCCCTTGCCCAGTGGCAAGCTCTTACCAGTAGCTCCAAGCCGCGCATCACCATTGGCACCGCCACTTGCGGCCGCGCTGCCGGGGCCCTGGAGGTGGTCAAGACCTTCAAACAAGAGCTAGCGGATAAAGCAATCGATGCCATCCTCACCGAAGTGGGGTGCGCTGGCTATTGTTACGCCGAGCCGCTGGTGCTTATCGCCAAGCCGGGATTTCCCCCCATCTTGTATGGATACGTGACGCCGGGGGTCGCTTCGCGGCTGATCTCTGACTTCCTTCTCGGCGATGACCCCTGCCTCGAGTTTGCCCTGGGCGCTCTGGAGGAGAATGATCTTATCCCCACCATCTTCGACCAGCCCCGGTTTCGGTATGAAAAGCGCATCCTGCTGCGAAACTGCGGCTACATAGACCCCGAGGACATCGATCAGTACATCGCCAATGGTGGATATGCTGCCTTGATCAAGGCGCTGGAGATGCCGCCGCAGGAGGTCATCGGCGAGATCCAACGGTCGGGGCTTAAAGGCCGTGGCGGCGCCGGCTTCCCCACTGGTGATAAATGGCAGATATGTCGCCATGCCCCGGGCAGCGCCAAATATGTGATCTGTAACGCCGATGAGGGCGACCCGGGTGCCTTTATGGACCGTGCCATCCTGGAGAGCGACCCCCATTCGGTCATCGAGGGAATGATTATCGCCGGCTATGCTATTGGCGCGGCCAAAGGCTACATATACGTTCGCGCCGAGTATCCACTGGCGGCGGAGCACGTTCAGATTGCACTGAGGCAAGTCGGGAGGCTGGGGTTACTAGGCAAGGATATTATGGGCAGCGGCTTCGATTTCGAGATCGAGGTCATGCAGGGCTCCGGGGCCTTCGTCTGCGGCGAGGAGACAGCGCTGATCGCCTCGCTTGAGGGCAGGCGAGGCTGGCCCTGGCACCGCCCTCCCTTCCCCGCTACCGAGGGCCTGTGGGGCCAGCCCACGCTCATCAACAATGTCAAGACCCTGGCCAGTGTGCCCCCCATAATCGACCGGGGTGCTGAGTGGTATGCCGGCATCGGCACCGCCAGCAGCAAGGGCACAGCTGTCTTTGCCCTGGCGGGCAAGGTGCTCAACACCGGCCTAGTGGAGGTTCCCATGGGCACCACGCTGCGCCAGCTCATCTTCGAGGTGGGCGGCGGCATTCCCAAAGGCAAGAGATTCAAGGCGGTGCAGATCGGAGGCCCCTCCGGCGGCTGCCTCCCTGAGAGCCTTCTCGAATTGCCTATCGACTTCGATTCCCTCACCGAGGCCGGGGCCATGATGGGCTCTGGAGGCATGGTCATCCTTGACGAGGACAACTGTCTGGTGGATGCCGCTCGCTACTTCCTGGACTTCACCCGCAACGAGTCCTGCGGCAAGTGCACCTTCTGCCGTTTGGGAACAGGTCAGATGCTGGATATACTGAAGGATATAACTAGAGGCCGGGGCAGCCCTGGCGACATCGAGCTCCTCGCCGAGATAGGCAGCGATATTAAAGAGGGGTCGCTCTGCGGCCTGGGCAAGACCGCGCCCAACCCCATCCTGACCACCCTTCGCTATTTCCAGGAGGAGTATCAGGCCCACATCGTTGAGCGGCGCTGTCCGGCGCTTATGTGTCCCGAGCTCATCGCCTATTACATCCTGCCCCAGAAGTGCGAGCGCTCCTGTGACGCCTGCGTTGGCAGTTGCTCCGTGGATGCCATCTTCACCGGCAAACGGGGGATCAAGGTTATCGACCAGGAGAAGTGCGTTAAGTGCGGCACTTGTGTGGATTCCTGCCCGCCCCAGTATCGAGCCGTGATAAAGCTGTCGCCGCCGAGCCTGCTGCCTCCGTCGGAGCCGAGACCGAAGGATAAGAATGGAACGGGTAAATCTAACCATTAACGGCATCCCCATCCGGGCCAAGAAGGGGGAGAAGGTCCTCTTCGCCGCCCTGGATGCCGGCATCTATATCCCCAACCTGTGCGCCCTCCGCGGCGTCAGGCCCCACGGCGGCTGCCGCCTCTGCTTTGTCGAGATCGAGGGCATTTCGGTGCCGGTGACCGCCTGCACCGAGACAGTGGCCCAAGGTATGGTGGTCAACACCGACGGGCCGCGCGTCCGCAGATTGCAGCGCACCGCCGCCGAGCTGCTCATCGCCTCCCATAAGGTGGAATGCGGCTCCTGTGCCAAGAACCGCCGCTGCGAGCTACAGAAGATCGCCTCATTCCTCGGTCTCAAGCTGAAGCCAAAGCGCTTCCGGGCCAAACATCGCTCCATCCCTGTGGACGACAGCCACCCCAGTATCACCATCGACCCCAATAAGTGCGTCCTCTGTGGCAAATGCGTCTGGGCCTGTGTGGAGCAGAGGGGCATAGGCGCTATCAACTATGCCTTTCGCGGCGACCGCACCATCATTAGCGCCTTCGGCGGCGAGCGCTTGGTGGATACTAAATGCGACGGAGGGGGCTTGTGCGCCGAGGTCTGCCCCGTAGGCGCGATTGTGGCTAAGAAAGGGCCGTAGGGCCTTTTAACACTCCGCACTATCCTAACCGAACGCTACATCTCTTGACAATCTGACGAAACATCAACTACAATCTCCGCGCAATAAACTCCGTTGTGAGTTGCCATCCGACAATTCATTTGAAAACGTGTTGAACTGTGGCTTTGAAGCCATGGTGAAGGCAGAGGGGCAAATCCATGTTTACTAGCATCTCGAGGGTGACCAAAGCGCTAAGCGCGCGGTTGCTCAGGAGATCGCCCAAAATGCCAACCACAACCGGGGAGAACCACACAACTAGCCTTCTTTCTCTAGGCTCCATTTCGTAGTAGAATTTAGCCAGAAATTTGAAGCTTGCTACAAATGGAGGTAACCATGAAAGAGGGGAAACCGAGTTCTACTGCTGAAGGGGCTGCTATTATTAGGGCA
>CAYSLE010000046.1:0-8800 GCA_964431905.1 uncultured Dehalococcoidales bacterium
CCCCGATACCCTGAGGAAAGCCTGTATCATCGGCCTCCTGGGCATGGGCTATGCCCACCGGATCATGCTTTCCCATGACTATTGCCCCTACTGGCTGGGCCGCCCCTTCGAGCTGCCCGATTTCGTGAAGGCTCTGATCGCTAACTGGTCCTACGCCCATGTGTTCAAGGACATTATCCCCGCCCTCAAACAGGCCGGGGTAAGCGATGACCAGATCAAAACCATGATGGTGGAGAACCCAAAGCGTCTCTTCGCTGGAGAGTAAATCAAGTCGAGACAGAAACAGAGTAATATGCCGATAATCGATTTCCACACCCATATCTTTCCACCGCGACTCAGGGAGAATCGAGAGGAATATCTGGGGCGCGATCCTTTATTTGCCCACCTCCACTCCGACCCCAAGTCTAAGGTGGCCACCGCCGAGGAGCTCATCGCCAGCATGGATGAGGAGGGCATCGACATCTCCATAGTCCTCAACATCGGCTGGACCGATCACGAGCTTTGCCGCCAGACCAACGACTACATCATGGAGGCTATAACCCGCTACCCCCACCGCCTGATTGGCTTCTGCGCTATTCAGCCCAAGGCTGGAGATGCGGCCATCGCTGAGATCGAGCGTTGCGCCCGCGGCGGCATGAGGGGCATCGGCGAGTTGCGGCCCGATATTCAGGGTTTTGACCTTAATGATGAGGCAAAAATGGCCCC
The DNA here is from genome assembly GCA_964431905.1 of uncultured Dehalococcoidales bacterium. Lineage (GTDB taxonomy): Bacteria > Chloroflexota > Dehalococcoidia > E44-bin15 > E44-bin15 > CAYSLE01. Next base: position 706 of record CAYSLE010000046.1, read on the forward strand.
GGTTATGGAGGCCGCCAAGAGCTATAGGCTCGTCCTGCTCACCCATTCCTCCGAGCCGGTGGGACACGACTACAAAGGGAAGGGCACCATCACCCCCGACCTTCTATATCGATTTATCTGCCGCTTCCCCGATGTCCCCATCGTCTGCGCCCACTGGGGCGGCGGACTCCCACTCTATGCCTTGATGCCAGAGGTGAAAACCGCCTTGGCCAACGTCTTTTTCGATACTGCAGCCTCGCCCTTTCTCTATCGGCCCGAGATCTTCAAACATATTGCCGAAATTGCTGGGGTTGATAAAATACTTTTCGGCACAGATTACCCATTGATGCCTCAAAGTCGGGTCATCAAGCAGCTTGAGTCGCTGAACATGGGAAAGGAAGCCGAGGCTTTAATACTGGGAGGAAATGCTAGAAAGGTTCTCGGTCTATGATGGAACAGATTCGAGCCTTCATCGCCATCGAGCTGCCCGATGCCGCCAAAGAGCACCTTACCTCGCTTAGGGCTAGGCTGAGGCCGGCGCAGCATCCTTATATAAAATGGGTTGCGCCGGAGGGCATTCACCTCACCCTGAAGTTCTTGGGGAACATCCCTCAGGAACGGGTGCCTCAGATAACCGAGGCCATGGCCCGGGTGGCGCAAGGGGTATCCCCCTTTCGAGTCCAGATCGGCGGGCTGGGCGCTTTCCCCAATATGAAGCGACCACAGGTTATATGGGTGGCCATAGAGGGGGAGGTGGAGCAGCTTATCACCCTGCACCAGGGCATTGACCAGGCCCTTATCCCCCTCGGCTTTGCCCCCGAATCACGGCCCTTCACCCCCCACCTCACCCTGGGCCGGCTCAAGGAGCGGGCATCGCCGGAGGAGCGCAAGAGGATCGGGGAACACATGGCGTTCACTGAATTTGAAAGTGGCCCGACTATAGAAGTGACGGAGATCAACCTCATGAGGAGCAGGCTCACCCCGCAAGGTGCCATCTACAGCAGAATTGCCGCTGTCGAGCTGAGAGGTGGCTTGCCAACATCTCCTCTATAGTGTATACTACTCAAAAGTCGATTTTCGGTCGGGAGGTGGCTCTTGGAAAACTCCGGTTTCCCCAAATGCCTGAAGTGCAATGTCGGTGACCTAGTTCCGCTGTCAGACTTTGGCAGCCAGGGGGCACCGATCCATTATAAGGCATGGGTTTGCACCAATCCTGATTGCGGTTTCAATATCAAGATCAGAAACGGTGACCTTTACGTCAATGAACCCATCCTCAGTGGCGTAGGGCACAGCGCCAAGGTGCGCCAATAGTCAGAATATCTGACCAGCATTGATGGGAAGCGGGCTCCTTATCTTGTGAACCCAGTGGTTCAATTGAATCGGCTTAAAGATACGGTTCTTGACCTCTTATTTCCTCCTTGGTGTGTGGGTTGTGGGATCAGGGGAAGTCTTCTTTGTCCCTCCTGCCAGTCCTCGCTACCCCATATCCTGCCACCTATCTGTCTCAGGTGTGGCAGGCCATCATCCCTGGGAACCCCTTGCTCCGGGTGCCAAGATAGACCGATGGCAATCGGGGGCATCCGCTCCGTTTACCGCTTTGAGGGGGCGGCACGACAGGCGATTCTGTCCTTCAAATACCGGAACGTGAAAGCGCTGGCGGCCCCGTTGGCTAAACTGATGGAAGAGTACCTGCGCGCTAACCCTTTGCCTGTAGACGCCCTGATCCCGGTGCCACTGCACCATCGCCGGCTGCGAGAACGGGGCTATAATCAGTCATCGCTACTGGCAAGGGAACTGAGCAGGCTTGTCTCACTCCCATTGATTGAAGGCACATTCCTCCGCCTCAAAAACTCGCCTCCGCAAGCGAGAACCAAAAGCGCTGAGGAACGCCAGCGCAACGTGGCTGGCGTCTTTCTCTGCCGCGACGGAAGACTAGAGGGTGGACACGTTCTTCTCATCGATGATGTGTGCACCTCCGGGGCTACCCTTAATTCCTGTGCCAGCGCCCTTAGAGCAGCAGGGGCAGCGTCGGTCTGGGGCTTAACGCTGGCAAGGGAAGTATAGCAAATGAGTTCCGCTCTAATCTTATTCCTCGGCGGTCTCAGCGGCAGCCCCGCGGCCGAGATGGTCGCCGGGTGTCATCGTGCCATCGCCCGAGATGTCATAGAGCGGGCCCAAAGCAGCGGCGCCTTCGATAGAATGATCTTGGTCACCGATAGAGGTGAGCTCCATCCCTCTGTGGTGCTAGAGCCCAGTGGGAGCTCCTTTCACTTCGGGAGGAAGCTCAAAGAGGTTATCGAGAAGTACGATATTGAAAAGCCCTTCTATATCGGCCGAGGCAGCCTTCCTCTGCTCCCATCTCACGAGCTAAGAGCCATTGCCCACCAGCTCGACTGGTCAAAGGATACTGTGATCACCAACAATCCCTACTCCGCAGATGTAGTCGCTTTCACCCCGGGGAGGGCCATTGAGGCCATCGACCCGCCAACTAGCGACAACGCCCTGGCGCAGCTTCTGGTTCGCCAGGCTAACTTACGACAGGTCTCGCTGCCGCGCACCGCCGGTTATCAGTTCGACGTTGACACTCCCACCGACCTTTTCATTCTCAAGCTCCACCCGGCAGCAGGCGCTCAGGCTAAGGCATACCTGGAAAGCCTTGATTTGGACACCTCCCGCCTGGAGCGGGCGATGAGCCTCTTTACCTATGAGAATGCTCAGGTTCTGGTAGCGGGGCGCGTCGGCAGCTATGTCTGGTCCCAGCTTGAGGCCAGTACCTCCTGCCGGGTGCGCATGCTGGCTGAAGAGCGAAGCATGCACACCGATGAGCGCGACCAGCGCGGCGAGGTTCGCACTATCCTCGGCTTCTACCTGGAGCGGGTAGGCCATGAGCGCTTCTTCGAGACTCTAGCCCAATTGGGCCATGCCGCCTTCATCGATACCAGGGTGCTCTTCACCCACTTTGGGCTCAATCTCACCGTCTCCGACCGTTTTTATTCAGACCTGGGGCAGCCGGAGAAGATCGATAACCCCTTTGCCCGTGACTTTACCCGAGCCGCTATGGAGGCGCCGATTCCAGTCATCCTCGGCGGGCATTCCCTGGTCTCCGGCGGCCTTCTGGCGCTTATCGAGGTCGCCAAGCCGGAGCATAGTGAAAGATGTTGACAGTAAGGCGGCGGCGAAGTAAACTAACGCCACGCCAGATAGTTGAGTGGCTTTTCTTTTTCAAGGAGTGAAATGAGTGCCCTAGACAAGAGCGATCCCGAGGTCTGGGAGGCTATTCGCCGCGAGCAGGAGCGGCAGTGGAGGAATATCGAGCTTATTGCCGCTGAGAACTACGCCTCGAAGGCGGTTCTGGAGGCCCAGGGCTCAGTGCTCACCGACAAGTACGCTGAGGGCTATCCCCGGCGTCGCTACTACGGTGGCTGCCAGGCGGTTGACCTAGTAGAGGAGCTGGCTAGGGAGCGGGCCAAGCGCCTTTTTGGCGCCCAGCACGCCAATGTCCAGCCCCACAGCGGTGCCCAGGCCAATATGGCCGCCTATTTCACCCTGCTCGACCCCGGGGATACAGTGCTAGCAATGAGGTTAGACCAGGGAGGGCATCTGACCCATGGCAGCCCGATCAATTTTTCGGGAAAGCTTTATCGCTTCATTCCCTATGGGGTAAGCCGTGAGACGGAGAGATTGGACTACAACGAGATCGAGAGACTGGCCAGAGAGCACAGGCCCAAGCTTATCGTGGCCGGCGCCAGTGCCTATCCCAGGTTTATCGACTTTGAGCGGTTTTGTCACATCGCTGACCTTGTTGGGGCTTATTTTATGGTGGACATGGCTCACATAGCCGGGCTGGTGGCTGCCGGGGTGCATCCCTCCCCCATCCCCTACGCTGACATCGTCACCTCCACCACCCATAAGACGCTCCGGGGGCCGCGAGGCGGCTTTATACTATCCAAGTCGGAATTTGCCTCCCGCCTCGATGAGGCGGTCTTCCCCGGGACTCAGGGCGGCCCGTTAATGCACGCTATTGCCGCCAAGGCGGTGGCCTTCGGCGAGGCGATGAGGCCGGAGTTTGTAAGCTATCAACGGGCAGTGGTGGAAAATGCGCAGGTCCTGGCCAGTGAGCTCAAACGGGGCGGAGCTCGCATCATTTCCGGGGGCACTGACAACCATCTCATTCTCGTCGACCTATCCGCTATGGGGATCAGCGGTAGAGAGGCTGAGGTAGCCCTGGACGCTGTGGGGATCACGGTCAATCGCAATGCTATTCCCTTCGATACCCGCCCCCCTCAAGCTACCAGCGGCATCAGACTGGGCACACCGGCGGTAACCACCCGCGGCTTTGGCCCCGATGAGATGAAGAGCATTGCTCAGCTCATCTTAAAGGTGCTCACCGATATCGGCGATGAGAGAGTGCACGAAGAGGTGCGCCAGGAGGTGGCACAGATCTCCCATCGCTTCCCGGTGCCCGGGCTTGGTTAGTTGTTGCCAAGGGTATATAATGATATAATACCCGACATAGAGTCGGCGCCAGGGTTAGGAGGTATTTGATTGCGCGACTACGAGCTTGTGGTGATCATCAGCCCAGAGGTCGTCGAGGACGGTATCCTCGCCACGATAGAGAAGATAAATCGGTTTATCTCAGAAAGGGGTGGATCCATTAGCGAGGTGAATCAATGGGGTAAGAGAAAACTGTCCTATCCCATAAAGCACTTCGTGGAGGGGAACTACGTGCTCACTCACTTCACGATGGATCCCAGGTTGACCGCCGAGCTTGAAGCAAGCTTGGGGATCTCTGAAGAGATCCTGCGCCATCTACTGGTCAGGTTAGACGAATAGGGAAAGGAGTTCTGACATGTCGAGTTTGAACAAGGTGATGGTGATTGGCAACCTCGGCACCGACCCTGAGATGCGTTTTACACCCAGCGGGAAACCGGTAACCTCCTTTCGTATCGCCACCACGCGAACCTATATGAGCCCCGAAGGAGAGAGAAAGCAAGAGACCGAGTGGTTCAGCGTGGTCACCTGGAACAAGCTAGCTGAGACCTGTAATCAGTTCCTGGCCAAAGGTCGGCGGGCCTATGTAGAGGGCAGGCTAAGAACCCACACCTGGGAAGGGCAGGACGGGCAGCGACGCTTTCGCACTGAGATTATAGCCAACCGGGTGATTTTCCTCGATCGTGCCGGGGTTGCCCCGCTTCCTGAGGAGGGTGAGGAGGAGTTGCAACCTGAGGAACTCCCCTTCTAATATACTAGAATAGGTGGCCTATCAAATGCCAATAAAGTCACAGAGGCCCAAGAGAGAGGGTAGAAGGTATATCCCCAAGCGTAAGGTCTGTTCCTTTTGCGTCGGTCATGTTGAAACTATCGACTACAAGGACATAGCGATGCTCCGTCGCTATATTTCAGACCGGGGAAAGATCGAGCCGCGCGGCAAGACTGGCACCTGCGCCAAGCACCAGCGGGCCTTGGCCCAGGCGATAAAGCGGGCTCGGCATCTCGCCCTACTACCTTTTACTCCAGCTCATATTCGCAAGACCGGTGGCGTTGGTTTGCGAGATTAGCCGCTTTTTAGCTCGAGACCAGATTACGACAGCTTCTGAAGCCCCCAAGGGTACTTGCGCTTAGGCGACACAATGCCGAAGAAAACGAAGGCGCAACCGCCGCGAGAGGTAACGAGGCGTCGCCTCGCCCGCTGGCAACGGGAGAAAAGAAGGCGGCGCATCACTTCCGCGATCGGTGTGCTGGTCATCGCTGCGGTCATAGCGGTCATCGTCTATGGCACCTACGATACGGTGATTGCGCCGCCCCAGCAGTGGTTATCAAGTGTAAATGGCACCCGCATTACCGCTGCTGATTATGTTAAGGCGCTTCGCCTAAATCCCTATGTCACCTCACCAGAAGCCCCGCTATTGATGTTGGAGGAGGACGAGCTGGTGCGGCAGGGTGCTGCCGAGCTTGATATCGAAGTGACCTATGATGAGGTCACCGAGGAGATCAAAGGCATGCTCTTCGGTAACGATACGGTAAGTGAGGAGGAGTTTCAGCAGCGCTACCAGGAGTGGCTCGACACCCTCCAGCTTTCCGATGCCGAGCTTCGGGAGATAGTGGGGACCGGCCTTTTGCAGGACAAGCTCGAAGAGCATCTCAAAGGGCAGGTCCCTGAAGTCGGGGAACCTGTCCCCCAGGTCCATGTGCTGGCCATCGTGGTGGCCAATGAGACGGCGGCGCAAAGAGCGATGGATAGGCTCGATGCCGGCGAGGATTTCGCTTCGTTAGCTGCGGAGTATGGAGATGGCGACCTGGGGTGGCTGCCCCGGGGCATAAAGAGCCTTGATTTCGATCAGGTGGCCTTCGCCCTTGAGCCTAGCAATATAAGCGAGCCCTTTTCTATTAACGGACGCTATTATATAATCAAGGTTCTGGAAGAGGGCGAAAGAGCGCTGGACGAGGCAACGATGAAGAAGCTTGAAGCTAATGCCCTCGATCGCTGGCTTGAGGAGCAGAGGGAGGAGAAGGTAGAGCGCAATCCCGATATCGATCTGAATGCGATATACCAGTGGGCACTGGGAGAGATCAGTTAAGGGGCATGAAAGTGGCAAAAAGGGATAGTATAGAAATTGGGCTTCTGGGATTGGGGGTGGTCGGTGGCGGCGTGGCTAAGGCGCTAATGGAGCGATCGGAGACTCTCGCCGCCCATGTCGGCTGCCCGCTGCGCCTGAGAAAAATACTGGAGAAAGACCTGGCCAAGACGCGCGCCTCCAAGATGGACCCCGCTCTCTTCACCACCGACCCAGCAGTGGTTTTGCGCGACCCGGAGATCGATATAGTGATCGAGGCTCTTGGCGGGGAGCACCCGGCTTTCGATTTCATAAAAGAGGCGATGAGCCGGGGTAAGCATGTGGTCACCTCCAATAAGGAGGTATTGGCCAAGCACTTCTCTGAGTTCCTCTCCCTGGCAAAGGAGAAGGGGGTGGACATCCTCTACGAGGCCAGCGTTGGCGGCGGCATCCCGTTGATCGCACCTTTCAAAGAAGACCTTTTGGCCAACAAGATCACGACGATTTATGCCATCATCAATGGCACCACTAACTACATCCTTACCCGTATGGCCTCCGAGGGGCTCGATTTCGCCTCGGCTTTGAAGCAGGCGCAGAAGCTGGGCTATGCCGAAGCCGACCCGACGATGGATATCGAGGGGATCGACGCCGCCTACAAGCTGACCATACTTGCCTCCCTGGCCTTTCATGCCCAGGTTCACTTTGCGGACATTTACCACGAGGGCATCTCGCGCCTTTCCTTTCGTGACTTTCAGTATGCCAAGGAGCTGGGCTACGAGATAAAGCTCCTGGCCATCGCCAAGGAGAAGGATGGCGCCATTGAGGTTCGGGTTCACCCCGTCTTTCTGCCCCAAGACCTCCTCCTGGCCAAGGTGGACGGCGTCTTCAATGCGGTTCAGGTGGAGGGCGACCTGGTGGGGCGAGTGCTATTCTACGGGCAGGGGGCCGGGGCCTCACCCACCTCCAGCGCGGTCATCGCCGATATCATCAACCTAGCACAGAGGATCAACCTTGGGGTAAAAATCACCCCTCGGCTGAGGCTGGACTCGACAAAAAGGATGAAACCCATCTCGGAGATCGAGACCCGGTATTATCTCAGGATGCGCACCGTCGATCGCCCCGGGGTGCTGGCCAAGATCGCCAAAATTTTGGGCGATAACCTCATCAGCATCTCCTCAGTGATTCAGAAGGAGACGGATGTCGCCTCCCAGACGGCGGAGATCGTGCTGATGACCTACCCGGCTCAGGAGAGCGCCATGCAAAAGGCTATGAGCGAGATCGAGCGCCTGGATGTGATGAAGGAGATATCGAACTTCGTCCGGGTGGAGGACTAAAGGAGGCACCAGAATGGGCTATCTTTCCCCCTTGCTGGCGGTAAGGAATATGAAAAAGACCATAAAATTCTATAAGGACACCATTGGATTCAAGCTGGGGATGGTCTTCCCCGATGCAGAGAATCCGGAATATGCCGACCTCTCCAAGGATGGGATGGTTCTGATGTTCATACCGGCCAAAGACCACGGCATTGGCAGCAAGGAAAAGCTGGGCATCGGTGTGTACCT
>CAYSLE010000047.1:0-8737 GCA_964431905.1 uncultured Dehalococcoidales bacterium
GGATACCAATGCCCACTCTGGTAAGGGCCGTCCAGGCCCTTGATGCCCACCCACCCCCAGAAGCCCTCGCCGCCCAGGCCATGGGCGTGAAATAGCTCTAGCACCCCTTCCAGGTTGCCCAGGAGCAGCACCAAGCCCACCGCCACCAGGCCGAAGCTCAGGGCAGCCTTAAACCCTCCCCGGCTCAGCTTAACCAAGTTATAGACCAAGCTGAAGGCACCAATGGCGGCCAGAGCGAAGACCAGGGCCAGCGAGAGATTGAAAGAGACGCTGGAGGCTATCCCGGTGAGCTTGGTCAAGGTGGCCATCATCAGGTAGCCAAAGTAGTAGTAGCTGATGGAATGCCCGCTGAGCCAGGGGTCATGGGGCGGGAAGTATTCGCTCCTGAGGATGCCGTTAAGGAAGGCAAAGTCCATCGGCTTCTCGCCGAAGAGGATGTCGGAGTTATAGGCGCGCACCACCGCCAGGAGGACAAAGGAGAGGAGGAATATGGCTTCGGTGGCGATGATCACCTTGCGGTTTTCCCAGACGAAGCTCGTTATCTGGCGGCGGCGCCGCACGAAGAGAAAAAGGGAGCCCGCAGCCAGGAGAGCGATTATAAGGATGATAGCCCACCTAGTGTTGGGCAGGATGTGGGCCGATGCCGCCAGCCACAGAATGTAGGAGACGATGAGGATGGTCAGCGCCTTGCCCCAGGCATATCCCCTATCGGGCAGGCTCTTGAAGAGGACGAAGGTAACCGGCAGGGCGATGAACCCCAAAAGCTCGACAGCGAGCCACCAGAAAAAGGCATCGATCAAGAGGATAGCGCCTCGACAAAGGTTTGGGCATCGAAGGGGGCTATATCGTCCACCGCTTCACCGGTGCCGATGAACAATATGGGTATCTTCAGCTCATCGCAGATGGCCAGAACGATCCCACCCTTAGCCGTGCCATCCAGTTTGGTCAGGAAGACCCCGGTAACGCCCACTGCCTCGGTGAAGTATCTGGCCTGGGCCAGGCCATTCTGCCCGGTGGTGGCATCCAGCACCAGAAGCACCTCATGAGGCGCTTTGGGATCGCTTTTTGAGGCCACCCGCCTGATCTTCTTCAACTCCTCCATCAGGTTGAACTTGGTATGGAGTCGCCCTGCGGTGTCGATGATCACCACATCGGCGGCGCGGGCTCTTGCCGCCTCCAGGCTATCGAAAACCACCGCCCCGGGGTCAGCACCGGGCTGATGGCAGATGATCTCGGCCCCCACCCTTTCCCCCAATATCTTTAGCTGATCGATGGCCGCTGCCCTGAAGGTATCGGCAGCAGCCAAGATCACCTTCTTCCCCTGCCCCTGGAATAGGCGGGCCAGTTTGGCAATAGAAAGGGTCTTCCCCGTTCCATTAACCCCCACCATCAGGATGACCGTCGGCCCCGATGGAGCCATGGTTACTGGCTCCTCTCTGAGGGCGGTGTCCACCGTTAGCATGGCCACCATCTCCTCCTTCAAGGCGGAGCGCACCTGGGGAGACGCCAATAGCCTCTCTCTCCCCACCCTCTCTCTTAACCGTTGCAGGAGTTTGGTGGTGGTCGCCACGCCGACGTCAGCGGAGATCAAGAGCTCCTCAAGTTCGTCCCACAGCGCCTGGTCTAAAGTGGGGCGATCGAAGAGATGCACCACACGGCTGAACCAGCTCTCCCGGCTGCGCTTCAGCGCTTTTTCCAGCTTTTCGCCTTTGCCCATAGCTTAAGTCATGATAGCATGGCGATAGGGCAGGGTCAATTGAGCGATCTGGAGCTGGGGCGGATAAGGAGTAATACGGCGATCAGACCAACAGCCAAGATGGCACTACAGATACCGAACATAGTGCCGAAGCCGGTGACTTCGGCAACGCCGCCCATTGCGGTAGCGCCAATGGCCAGCCCCGCCTGGAGGGAGCTACTGACTGCGCCCATAGCCAGCCCCCTAGCGCTCAGGGGAGCGAGGTCGGCGGCCAGGGCAAAGGCTGCCGGCATTGCCAGCCCCATGCCCAAGCCGAAGGCAACTCCAGCTACGATCAGGCTGGGAAAAGAGGTGAGAAAGGAGAAGCAGAAAAGGGCGGCAGCACTAACAGTGAAGCCCCCGAGGATGACCGCCCCCCTCCCTATCCTATCTGACAACATGCCCGCCGGGGCCCGCAGCAATGATGAGCTGGCGTAGATAGCGGTGATAATAATCCCAACCTGGGAGGCGGTGATGCTGATCCTCTCCCCGTAGAGAGGCATGAAAGCGACTATAGTCCCCGAGCCGAAGGTGATAAATAATGGAGTGAGCAAAGCGCCAAAGGCGCGCCACTGCCGCAGCCAGCCCCAGGCACTTCCGCTCGCCTCCCTTTGAGCCGGCCTCTCCGGCATGCTCCTGAGCCAGGGGAGGACCAGCGCCAAGGCCAGCAGCGAGGTAAAGCTACAGGCGTAGAAGGTGGCATCATACCCATAGGAGTGGAGCAGGAAGCCACCGGTTATCGGCCCAAAGACGAAGCCGAGCATGGTGGCTGCGGTGAACCAACCCAGAGCCTCCCCCCGCCTTTGTGGTGAGGCCATGTCCACTACCAGGGCATTGGCTGCGGGGATGAAGGCAGCAGAGGCCAGGCCGTGAATGCCCCTCACCAGTGTGAGCTGAAGCGGGTCTGACACCACAATATATAATAGCGGGGCCACAGTGTACATGACCAAGCCGACCACAAGCAGGCTCCGCCGCCCTACCCGGTCGGAGAGCATGCCGAAGGGGATCATGGTCAGCGCAGTTACATAGGAGAAGGTCCCCACCGCCAGCCCTACCACGGAAAGCGAAGCACCGAGAGCATCAGCATACTTAGGGATAACGGGGAAGAGGAGACTGAAACCGGTGTAACCGCAGAAGCCCACTACGTAGAGGGGGAGCAGCCTCAGCATGTGAGGGATAGCTCCTTCCGCACCAGCTCCTTGTAGGCCGCCATCAGTTTTTTAGTCCTGTCCCCTGGCCTGCCGGAGCCGATGGCATTGCCATCGACCGTCACTACCGGCACGATCTCCCTCACCGAATTGGTGAGAAAGACCTCGTCAGCCTGCGGCAGGTCTGACTGGGGGATTTCGCCCTCCACTGCTGCGATGCCCAAGGCGTGGGCCAGCTCCAGGACTGCCTCCCTGGTGATCCCGGGCAGGATGCCGCTTCCTAGAGAAGGGGTGAGCAGTTTGCCCGCCGCCGCTAGGAAGATGTTGCTGGTGCTGCCCTCGGCGACAAGTCCCCTCTCATTGAGCATGATGGCCTCATCTGCGCCCCGGGCTTGGGCTTCGGAGTGGGCGGCAAGGCTGTCCAGGTAATTGAGGGACTTGACCCCCAGGAGCGGCGACTGGCTGTTTCGCCTCAGGCTCACTATGGCGGCGGTAACGCCCTCCTGATAAATATATGAGGGAATATCGATCTCTTCAGCGACAACTACGATGGTGGCCTTGCCCGATGCTGGAGGCACCAGCCTCCTCTCCCCCTCGCCGGCGGAGACGGTGAGCCTGAGGCGAGCATCCGAGAGCTTGTTAGCAGTGAGGGTATCGTATATTGCCCGTTCCAGTTCTACCGGGTCCAACACCACGGCCAAGCCCAGTTTTTGGGCGGAGCGCATCAGCCGCGCCAGGTGTCGGTCGAGGCGAAAGACACGCCCGCCGTAAGAGCGCATCGTCTCAAAGAGGCCGTAGCCATAGAGGAAGCCTCGGTCAAAAGGCGAGAGCCGGGCCTTCCCTCGCGGCATCAGTGCCCCATTGAAGTAAACTATGTCATCCACTCTCACCCTCTCTGACCCGTAGCGCGTTGGTGAAGCTTAAGAATTTCCTCAAGATGTCGTGGCCTACCGGGGTGAGGATCGATTCCGGGTGAAACTGAACCCCCTCCACCACGAAATGCCTATGGCGCACCCCCATGATCTCCCCCTCCTCGGTCTGGGCTGAGACCTCGATATAGGGAGGCAGGGTTCCCGGTTTGATCGCAAGGGAGTGATAGCGGCCGGCCTCCAAGGGGCGGGGCAGGCCATCGTAGATGGTTTGCCCATCGTGATAGATCAGCGACGCCTTGCCGTGCATCGGCACCGTGCGCACGATGAGTCCGCCATATACATGGCCGATGCACTGGTGGCCGAGGCAGACCCCTAAAATCGGTATCTTCCCGGCAAAACGGCGCACTACATCGTTGGAGATGCCGGTATCCAAGGGGGTGCGTGGGCCTGGCGAGATCACGATATGGCTTGGCCAGAGCGCCGCAATCTCCTCCGGCGTGATCTCATCATTGCGATAGACCACAGGCTCCCACCCTAGCTCGCCGATATATTGAGCCAGGTTATAGACGAAGGAGTCATAATTATCGATGATGAGGATCATCTAAACTCCCTCACCGGCTGCGGCGAAAGCTGAAGCGCAGCGATCAACGCCCTGGCCTTGTCCAAAGTCTCCACATACTCCGCCTCGGGTTCGGAGTCGTAGACAATGCCGCCCCCGACCTGGAAATAGGCCCTCCCATCCTTGATGATGAAAGTGCGGATCACAATGTTAAGGTCCATCTCGCCATTGAAGCTCAAATAGCCAATGGAGCCGGTATAGACGCTCCTCTTGGTTGGCTCCAGCTCATCGATGATCTCCATAGCCCGCACCTTGGGGGCGCCGGTGATAGAACCGCCGGGGAAGGAAGCCTTCAAAAGGTCAATGCGGTCCTTATCCGGGCGCAGCTTTCCCTCTACCGTGGAGGTGAGATGAAACACAGTGGCATATCTCTCCAGGGCGCAGAGCTCAGTTACCCTTACCGTTCCATAGCGACAGACCCGGCCTAGGTCATTCCTCTCCAGGTCAACGATCATCACATTTTCGGCACGGTCCTTAACGCTCTGGACGAGCTCCCTGGCCAGGGCCTCATCCTCCTCCGGCGTCCGCCCCCGGGGGCGGGTGCCCTTGATAGGGCGGGTCTCCACCCAGTCCCCCCGCAGGCGGAGGAACCTCTCCGGGGACGCGCTACAGATGGCGACGCCATCGAAGTTGAGGTATGCGGCAAAGGGGGCGGGATTGATCCGGCGCAGCCTGCGGTAGAGGTCGTAGGGGGCGATGGGCAGGTCGGCATGAAACCGCTGCGATAGGTTGACCTGAAAGATGTCCCCAGCGCAGATGTATTCCCTGGCAGTGGCCACCGCCTCCACATACTTCTCATGGGTGAAGTTGGAATGAAGCAGCACCCCGCTCTGCTGCAAGCTAACCTCTGTATCCCGGTGGCTCGTTTTTGCCATCAAGGCCTTCAGCTCATCGAGGCGCTCTTTAGCCCTCCTTAGCCGCTTGCCTTCTTCCAGTTCGGGGAAGCCAGTGGAGGCGATGTAGACCCGATTCTCCAGGTGATCGAAGGCGATAATGACATCGTAGAAGGCGAAATAGCACTCGGGGAGGTCGAGGTCGTCGATGGCGGTAGAGGGCAGGCGCTCGATGAAGTGGCACAAATCGTAGCTGAAGTAGCCCACCGCCCCGCCGACAAAGGGGATAGGAGCGGGGCTTGAGTCTATGGCATATTTTCCCAGCATCTGGCCCAGAACATCGAAGGGATTGCCAGTCGCTATTTGTTCCCTACCGCCATAGATGAGGGTAACCTGCTCACCGCGGCTTCTGAGAATGAGGAAAGGGTCGCTGCCGATGATGGAATAGCGACCCAGCCTCTGCGGGTCCATCCCGCTATCGAGGAAGAAGCTGAAGGGCCAATCCTGGAAAAGCTCGAAGGCTTCAGGTGCAGTCGAGGAGGTGGACACTTCCTCGATTATGGGATGGCGCTTTGGGCAGCTCTCGATAGGCACTTTTTTAACTTTCTTCAAGGCTCAGCCGGGTCACCTCGACCAACTCGGTCACCTTTTTCACCACACCGGAACGGGTCAGGATGAAGAGGAGAGGCGATAGTATCAATATCGGTATCCAGGAAAGCAAGAACATCACCGGCACTAAAACTATAAACGCAATGACGGCGAGCCCTATCGGTATATAGTCGGCATAGGGTTGTGCCGCGCTTCCCACCTCGCCCTCAAGGGTCTGCCTCAATTGGTCCAGTATCTCCTGTCTCTCCCCAGGTGACAACGTCCCTTCCGGCACCAGGGAATCCATATGCTCATCCACCGCCTCCACTATCCCATCGACCGCCGCCTGTGGGATGGAGAAGCCCTCCCTTTCGATCTGGGCAGCGTAGCCAAAATAGAGGCTGGCACAGGCTATCGCCACCAGCGCCACCAGCAGGATGCCCTGGGCCCGCATCAGGTGCCACACCGAGAACCTGATGCGGTTCCCGATCTCGCTGCGCACGCCCAGCAGATAGAGCAGCCCCGCCAAGAAGTAGGCCGCGGCCACGACGATGCTGACCGCCGATATCTCCCAGGTGAGGAACAGCGCTAGGGCAGAGACAGCAAAAGCGACGACCGCCACCCAGAAAGGGCGAAGGAGCACGGCGACCAGCCCGCCGGTGACAGCAACGGTGACCGCCGCCGCCAGGAACCAGATGCCAAGATACACGGCATCCCATGAAGTTGGGATCGCGACCTCAAAGGTGTTGCCGATCCATCTCAGCACCAGCCCCAAAAAGCAGCCGGCGCAGGCAAGAAGCGCAGCGAAGACCACCGGTTTGATTGTCCTTGCCATTCATCGTCCTCCTTTTTTGAACATCTAGCCAAGCACAGAATGTATGAGATTACGCTTTCACCCCCACAAGTCCTTGCTCTCCTCTTCGGCCTTTTTTCTCATCTCCACCCCCTCGCGGATGCCCAGCTCCTTGTAGGACTGGGGCGAGCCGTATTCCCTGGTCTTGACCACCACCGGCATGGGGACGGCGTGGCCGAAGATGAGCGCCTGCTGCTTGTTGTCCAGCTTCGATAGCACCGCCTTGAGCTCGCTCTTCCCGGAAACCCCGGTGAGCACGCTCTCGATGTCCCGCTCATTATCCAGCAGGCAGGTTATCTTGGTGCCGAGCTGGCTCATCACCTCCTCATCGATGCCGCTGGGGCGCTGGTCGATGACCAGCAGGGTGACATTATACTTCCTCATCTCGCGGGCGATGGTGCCGAAGATGGTCTGACCCGAAATATCGGGGCTGAGGAACTTGTGCGCCTCCTCGATGGTGATGACCAATGGCCGGGGTTTGGCCGTGTCCTCCCCCATGGCCTTCTCCATACGCTCCCGATAGCGGTCGTGAAGGCGACGGGTGAGGAGGTTGGCCACCAGAATGTAGGCGGCGATGTCGGTGTAGCGGCCGAACTCCAGAACCACGTTTACCCCTCGATCCAGATACTCAAGGATGCGCTGGATGGCATTATCCCTGGCATGGGGCACAAGGAAGCGAAGCCGCCTTAACATCTCCAGGCGACGATGAAGTGCGGCCATGGTCGCCTCATGCTCCCCCAGGCTGGAAGCCAACTCATTAAGCGCTTCCCTGCCCTCGATGCCCAGGAAGCTCTCCAGCCAGTTGCGCTCGCCAAACCTGCGAGCGAGGCGATAGGTCGCCTGCACCGCAGCCTCGGTGAGGCCCAGCGTCTCACCGAGCATGGCGATGTCCTCAGGCTCGATCTCGTCATAGCCGATCTCCACCACGCACTCGGCGGACACCTTGCGCCTTCGGGCGCTCTCCTCATCCAGGGCGAAGACCTCCACCCTGGAGGGGAAGAGCTGCCTCAGCCCCTTTACTTTCCTCCCCTCTTCACTGGTGCCCTCCCAGCCATATTCGCTGTGCATGTCGAAGACCAGGTTGACCGCCGCCCCTTCCTGGAGGATGCCGATGAGGATGAGCCGGGCGAGGAAGGTTTTGCCGGTGCCGCTCTTACCGAAGATGCCGTTGGAGCGCTTCACCAGCTCCGCCGGATTGAGGCGCACCTTGGTCTCCATATCCAAGGGTGTGCCGATATAGAACTGCTTCTCCTCCACCTGTCCGAAGACCCGCTGCACGTCCTGCTCGCTGGCCTCCCGAACGGCGGAGAAGTGGGCGGGAACGGTCTTCACCGGCTGCGGGCCCTCCAGCAGGCTCAGGGCATCGCCGCTGAGGGTGAGCATGGGCAGGACATGGAGACGGCCGAAGGTGCTGGTGCCGGAGAGAACCTCAGCGATAAAGGGGTCGGAGACATCGGGGGGCGCGGTCATAAGCCGGGGGTCGATGGCGCCTAGCTCGACATCGGTGATCATGCCGAAGAAGCGACGCTTCTCCCCTTCAATGGTGACGTAGCGCCCGACGGCCATGTCCTCCACCGAGATGGCGCTGTCAAGTTTGACCTCCACCCCCTCGGTCAGCGAGCCGGAGACAACGATGCCCAATCTTCTCTTCTCCATCACCCTCTTATCCTCCTCAGGATATTGTTTAGCCGGTTGGTCTCACCACCGAGCAGCACCGCCAGCTCCTTGCCCGCCCTGACCAGAAAATTGCGGGGCTCCAGATGTGCTGCGGCAGCGTGGCGCAGCGAGGCAGCGATGAGCTCATCCGCTTCCCCTCCAGCGCCGACGAGGATGCTGAGAAAATCGAAACACTGGCTGAACCTTTCGACCTCTTCAGCGTCGCACAGAAAGACGAAGCTATGGATTCGGGCCGGACGCGGCGGCAGGTAATGATAAAGCTCATGCCCTTCTTTATAACCCACTACCAGGGCGGAGAAATCGGTGCGCAGCAGCTTGACTAGCTGCGGGCTGGAGCGGTAAATATTCTCCTCCTCAGCCTCCTCAACCCCCCGGGCGATGGGACGCCGCCCCGGCTCGATGCTGGTGGTGG
>CAYSLE010000048.1:0-8459 GCA_964431905.1 uncultured Dehalococcoidales bacterium
CGTGGCCGGCGCAAAAACTGGTCCCCGCCCCTCTTATCACCACCACCCTCACTTCGGGGTCGTCGTTGGCCTTATGCAGTCCGGCCATAAGGTCACTGAACATAGCATCGTTAAGGGCATTCCTCTTCTCCGGGCGGTTCAGGGTAATGCGAGCGATGGGGCCGTATTTGTCATAAAGGGCGGCGCTGAACTCCCGACCCTGGTAGGGCATTGCCTCCCACTGCCGCTTTTGATACTGGGTTACCCATTTAATGGTCTCTCGAAAGGTAGTCATGCTCCGCCTCCTTTGGGGATGGGGAACAGCTTGTGGTAGAGGGCATCCCTTGCCGCAATGGCGCCCTTCATCCCCACCCCATCCCTTGCCTCCCAGAAATTGAATTCGCCCGGGGCGAAGCCACGACGCTGGACTGCGCTTATAGCGTGAAGCCCAGCGGCGAAGGCCCAGGCTGCCCCCAACCCAGCCAGGTTGTAGGCCGCCTGGCCAAAGGTGATAAAGCCGGCCATGGCATCGGCCCCGGCGATACCGCCTGCACCCAGGTCAATGGCCTCAATGGCCAGGTCAACCTCCTCCTCCAGCCGGCCTTCTGGCACCACCAGATTCACCAGGCCAACCTCATATGCCTCTCTGGCATCGATGTACCTCCCGGTTAATAGAAGCTCCTTGGCCTTCTTGGGCCCTACCCTCCATATCCAGAGGGGATTGGCCGTGGCATAGCCCATCCTCACCGAGGGGTCACCGAATATGGCGTCGTCGCTGGCGATGGCTATGCGACACATCATCATCAGGTCACAGGCCATGCCCAGACAGTAGCCATGCACCTGGGCCACTGTGTGCTTTGAGTGGTTAAAGATGCGCTGCCACCTCTGCATCAGGTTGGCGTCCTGGGTAAAGATGGGGGTTAGCGGCGATTTCAACCGCGGGTCGGGGGGCATGATCTCCAATGTCCCTTCCCCGGAGAGGTCCTGCCCCACAGAGAAACACCGCCCCGCCCCCTTTATGACCACAAATCTTATCTCGCTATCGCTATTCGCTTCATCGAGCGCCGCCTCGATCTCCCGGAACATGAGGTCGTTCATGGCGTTCAGCTTCTGCGGCCGGTTGAGGGTGATGCCGGCGATGGGGGCTTCTTTATCGTAGATTATAGTCTGATAAGCCATAAATCCTCCCCAGTTTGGCTGCGGCGTTTATTATAGTTTCGGCCTATGGGGGTGTCAATCTTAGGCGACCTCTAACCCAGATTAAGGATCGAGGCCCGGGCCTTACCCTGAGCCACCTCCAAAATGGCTACGGTGCCCAGTCCCTGGATCCCTTGGGGCAGGGTGGGGCTGCCGGGGTTGACCAGGAGGACGCCCTTATACTCCTCCACCATAGCCACATGGGTATCGCCGAAGACGATGACATCCACCGCTTGCCCGAAGTCCCTCTCCATAGACTGCTCAATGCTCCGCCACCGGCTCTCTGGGTATTCCAGGGCATGGGTCAGCCCGATGGTGATCCCCTCCACCTTAAGCAAGTGGGTATCCTTCAGGCGAGGATCCTCGGGGAGCCAACAATCGCCATTGCCCCGAACGGCGATAACAGGGGCGGTCTTTTCCAGCTCATCCAGCACTGATAAAACATGGAGGTCCCCGGCGTGTAGGATAAGGTCGACATTGGTCAGGGCATGTGCCACCTGAGGCGGCAGCTCTTTAGCCATGGATGGAATGTGAGTGTCAGCGATCAGCCCTATTCTCATCAGCGCCAAACCAATAAGCCGGGCTCTTCTGACCTCCGCTGCGGCGGTCTATCGCCCGGAATCTGCCTGCCTTCAACTCAGCGACGAGATCCTGCTCCGTCCTGATGGCGTTGTCGAAAATGGTAGCGCAGCAGCCTATCTGTGAAGCAAGGTGAGCGTCGCTACCGCCGGTGCCTTTCAGCGCCAGCCTCCTGCTCACCTCCTGGCTGAAGATGATCTCCTCCTCCACCGACCATCCATTGACCACCTCGATGGCATCTACCAGGCGGAAGACCCCGCGCTCGCAGGCTTGTTCTATGGTTAGTCTATTGTGGGGCATTCGGTAGGCGCGCCGGGTGATTTCGTTCCTGAAGGGGTGAGCGGCGATCATCACCCCACCCGCCTCCTCCACAAATCGTCTCAGATCGGCGGCGCGCAAGATATCTCTGGGATAGCTATCAACCCCAAACACCAAGATATCCCCCAGTTCGGTGGTGGCCTCAAAACCCGCTACAACCAGGAAGTCATGCTCTCCAGCCAACTCCTCGGTGCCCTCAGCTCTTACGTTCCCGTGTTCGGTGATACAGACCCCGTCCAGTCCGCTCCTCTTGGCAATTTCAACAAGCTCGCGCGGCTTTATCAGGCTATCCACGGAGCCGAGGCTGGTATGAGTATGCAAGTCGATGATCACTTCGGTGATTCCACTCCTAGGGCCAGTAGAGCTTCTGAGCCTCCTTTTTCAGCTCGGCTCGAAAGTCAGGGTGGGCAATGGAGATCATCTCTTCAGCCCTCTGTCGCTGGGTCTTGCCGCGTAGGCTGGCGATGCCATACTCGGTAATCACAAAGTCAGCGAGGCTTCGAGGCACGGTTATCGCCGTGCCCGGCTCGAACATGGCCACGATTCGGGATACGGTGCCGCCCCTGGCAGTGGAGGGGAGCAAGGTGACGCAGCGACCGCCCTTGGAGTAGGCAGCCCCGGTGGCAAAGCTCAGTTGTCCCCCGGTTCCGCCTAGCATGCGAGGCCCTATAGACTCAGCGGTGATCTGGCCGGTGAGGTCAATGCTAAGAGCGTTGTTGATCGCCACCATGTTATCATGGGCAGCGATGGTTCTGGGGTCATTGACGTAGACTACGCTATGTAGCTCGAAAGTGGGGTTCATCTGGACAAATTCCAGGTCCTTCTGGCCGCCGCCGAAGGCGGTAGCCACCACCTTGCCTTGATTGATGGTCTTACATCTCCCAGTGAATACCCCCTCCTGCACCAACTCGATGACCTTCCCCGGGGTGTGCTCCGAGTGCCAGCCAAGGTCGTGCCTATTATCGAAGATACCCAGCTGAGGCAGGGGCTCGGTAGTGGTGCCCACGCCGATCTCCAGGGTATCGCCGTCTTTAATAAGGGTAGCGAGATACTCGGCAATATTCTTTAGCTCCCTTCTAGGTTCTGAAACTGACTTTCCTCGTAAGTCAGCGCGACCGGGGAGCCTCTCCGAAGGGGTATGTTCTACAAAGTAATCGATCTCTGAAACATGAACGTAATTCGTGCCACAGGTTCTGATGAGGCGGCTGTTAACCTCGGCAAGAACAAGCTTGGCCGCCTGCACCATCTCCTTTTTGTTCCACACCGATTGACCGAAGCTGCAAAAGCCATGCTCATCCGGGGTCGATATTTCCACCAGGACAACGTCCAGCGCTTCCTCGGTTATATCGATACCCCCCATCACCCCAACAGCCATATCGCATCTCCGCTCTGACATCATCTCCCAGACAATGGGCATACCGAAACCCACAATAATAGCAAAGGACTCCTCCCAACCGCGGTCATACCAGCCGAAGTCGCGATCCGGGGTGGGCACCGTGACCCTGACCCCTTTTAACTCTTCTTTTCTCGCGGCAAGGGCCAGTCCCAACGCCCAGGGCTGCCTTCCCGGGGTAAAGAAAACGCGATCGCCTGACTTTATCGCCTTGACCGCCTCCTCAGGCGTTACCAATTTCTTTTGATACTCCTCTCGCCAATCCATTTCTATCCTCCCTGGCACTGTTGGGCACAGGGCCATCTGGAAATTGTAGCACCTGGACTCATAGGGGTCAAGCGAACCTATTGACCAGGGCCTGCTGCGGTGTAACAATGGAGGCGACGGGCAAAGGAGGCAGGCGATGATCCCCCTAAGACTCTGGCTCAAGAACTTTATGTGCTATCGTGAGGCGGCGCTTTCCTTTGAGGGTCTCCATGTGGCTTGCCTTTGCGGCAACAATGGCAATGGGAAGTCAGCGCTCCTCGATGCTATAACCTGGGCGCTCTGGGGCCGGGCCAGAGCTAAGACGGATGATGAGCTAATCCATCTGGGAAGGACGGAGATGGAGGTGGAGTTTGAGTTCGCTCTGGGGCCACAGCGCTATCAGGTGATCCGCAAACGGACCAGGGCAAGACCGAGCCGACCCGGTCGTCCCCTTCTCGACCTGCAGATAGCCAGTGACCACCAGGGCTTTAGGTCCATCGCGGGAAACTCTATTCGGCAGACGGAGCATAAGATCGTCGAAATTATGCATATGGATTACGATACTTTTATCAACAGCGCCTTTCTCCTCCAGGGGCGCGCCGATGAGTTCACTAAGAAGGAGCCTCATAAGCGCAAGGAGATCCTGGCCGATATACTGGGCTTGTCCCGCTACGATGAGCTGCAAAAGAGGGCCAAAGACCGTGCCCGGGAAAAGGAGCGCGAGAAGAGAGACCTGGAGAACGAGATCAAACTAATCGACGGTGAGCTAGGGGACAAAAGGGAGTATGAAGCTCAGCTCCGGGAGGTAGGCGAGGCCATGGCCGAACTGGAGGGGGAGGTCAAAGAGGGGGAGGGCACAGTCAATGCCTTGATGAAGCAGAAGAATGAACTCGATATGAAGAAACAGCATAGGGAGGAGATAGAGGGGCGCATCAGGCAGGCAAGGGAAACGGTAATCTCTTTTGAGAACCAAGTTCACAATCACCGCCAGCGGGCAGAGAAGTTCGAAAAAGTGCTCGAGGGCTATCAAGAGGAGCTGGCCAAGACCCAGGCCCAGCTAGCTGAACTGGTTAATCAGGAGGAGCGGTTAGGTGCCAAGAGGGACGAGGCTCAGCGGATAACAAATCAAATCCACCTCCTCACCTCCACCAATGCCCGGTTGAAGGAGGAGATGCAGGAACTCAGAGAGAAACTGGATATGCTATCCCGTGAAGAGGCCAAATGCCCCTTGTGCGGCACCGAATTGGGGGTGGAGGGGCGGAAGCAGATCATGGCTAACTACGAGGCCCAGGGGCAGCAGAAGAAGGAGACATTCCGCACCAACGAGGGCGAAGCAAGACGATGGGAAGGCGAGCTAAACGCCCTGAAGCGTGACATAGGCGAGCTGGAAAGGAAGGTAAAGGAGGGGCGGGCCTTATGGGAGAGGCGGGAGGAGGCCCTGAAGAAGGATTACGCCGAGGCGGAGAGGTCACTGCCCGCAGAGAAAGAGGCGCTGGAGAAGGCCGACGAGGCTCTACGGGGCTGGCGAACGGCCCGGGATGCCGACATTCAGCGGCGGGAATCCTTGGAGACTGAGCTCTCCCATCTACCTCTGCTGGAGGCCAATCTACACAGCGCTCAGCAGGCCCTGGAAGAACTGGTGAGGCGGCAGGCGCGGGGGCACCGGATGTTAGGCGAGATCCAGGAAAAGCTCCAGCGCTGCGCCACTTTGGAGCGGAGCCGAAAGGAGAAGCAAGCTAGTTTGAAGGAGGTGTCAAAGGAGAATGAGATCTACGAGGAACTGGCCGATGCCTTTAGCAAGAAGGGGATTCAAGCGCTCATCATCGAGACCGCGCTTCCGGAGATCGAGGAGGAGGCCAACAGGCTACTGGCCCGGATGACAGATAACCGGATGCACGTAAAGATGGAGACTCAGCGGGAGCGCAAGACCAAGGAGGGGGAGCCTATAGAAACGCTTGATATAAACATCTCAGATGAGCTGGGCACGCGCCGCTACGAGATGTATAGCGGTGGCGAGGCTTTTCGCATCGACTTCGCTCTACGCATTGCTCTATCGAAAGTCCTGGCGCGCCGGGCGGGGGCACCGCTGCCCACATTGATCATCGATGAAGGGTTTGGCTCCCAGGACTCCAGCGGTCGCGAGAAGCTGGTCGAGGCCATAAAGTCCATTCAGGACGATTTCGATAAGATTCTGGTCATCACCCACATCGAGGAGCTGAAGGATGCCTTCGATAGGCGTATAGAGGTGACCAAGACTCCGGAGGGCTCAATGATCGAGGTCATCTAGGGATTGACAGCAAGCAGGTATGTGGCTACTATTTGCCATAGGACTGAGGAGGCTGAAATGGCAATGGAGGTAACACTCAAAAAGACGGAACCGATGACAGTGGCCTTTGTGGCGAAAAGGGGGCCTTACTCCCTGATAAGCCAAGCCTTTGGCCAGCTCTATGGCTGGATAGGGCAGAAGGGCTACATCCCCGCCGGCCCACCCGTGGGCGTCTATTTCAACGACCCGCAGCAAGTGCCGGCGGAGCAGCTTCTATGGGAGATACGCTCCCCTATAGCCGGCCGTGTGGCCCCCAGCGGCCCCAATGAGCAGGGCCTCGGTGTCAAGAGGGTAAAGGCGGCTAAGGTTGCGGCCACCCTGCACAAGGGGCCTTACGATAAAATCGGGACTGTTTATGGAGCGCTAGTTGGCTGGATAATGGAGAACGGATACCAGATCGCAGGGCCGCCGGAGGAGGTCTATCTCAGCGACCCGCAGAAGACCCCTCCCAAGGAGCTTGTCACCGAGATCCGCTTCCCGGTGCGAAAGAAGTAGGCGACTTGGCCTTCGGCATAGCGTTCTCTGCTTTTAGGCTATCGCTTTGGCGAGTATCTTCCGGCCATCTCGCCAGCCACAGGCAGCTTGAAGAGCTCCCCCTGGTAGGCTTTCACCATGAGCACGATCCACATCACAAAGGCAAAGAGCCCTACCAGCGCCGTGAGCACGGTAAAGAGGACGCCGATGACGGGAAGCCACTGAAGGAAGCCGAGAACTATAAGTACTGCAGTTACGGCACCGAAGAAGATGATGGATTGCATGGCGTGGAAGCGGACAAATTCGTCTTTCTCCTCTATGAGAAAGAATATCAGCCCGGTTATCCAGCCCAGCACATATGACAGCAGTGCCCCGATGTTGGAGTCAAGGCCTGTGCTGCTCTTCTTCTCTTCGCTCATTCTTAGTCTCCTTTCTCAATCTTGTTGGGAGCCCTCTTTGCCGGTCGGCGGCGGAGGGTCTTGGCCAGCCACACATGCTGGCTTCGGGGGGTAAAGCCTAGCCTCTTGAAGAAAGCGATGGCCTCCTCGTTGTCGCCCTGGGTATCGGCAATGATCATCCTCACTCCGTCTGCCTGAAGCCTTTGCTCCAGCTCCTTATACAGCCGCCGGCCAAGGCCAGTGCCCTGAAGGGTCTCGTCCACCCCCAACCACGCAACATATCCGTACCTCTTCCAGGCAGTGCCCTCCTTTTCGACGGTGGTGGCCAGGATGAAGCCAACTATCCCTCCGTCCTCAACCTCGGCCACAAAGCAATAATCGGGGTCCGAGGTGAAATAATCAGTTACTTCATAGGGGTCCCAAGTGCGGTAAAGGATGGGCAGCTCCTCGCTGGTGAAGAGTCGCTCTCCAAGATGATAGACAGAGGGGATATCGTCTATCTCCATTTGCCGTATAGTTATTCTTGCTCTCAGTGTCAAAAGGCCTCCTTGACTCACAGCCCTATCTCCTGGGCGATCCCCTTCATCGCCTCAAGCCCGAGGGCAATGAACTCCTCAAGCTCCAGGCCAAGTTCGCTGCATTTGGCGATCTGCTCCCGATTAGCTCCGGCGGCGAATCTCTTCTCACCAAAGCGCTTCATCAGCGACTGCGCGGTCAGCCCCTTGAGCTTCTTGTCCGGGCGCACCAGGGCGCCAGCAACGATGAGTCCGGTGAGGGGGTCGGTGCAGTAGAGTGCTTTTTCCAGTGGGGTTCGGCATGGGACGCCATGGGCCTCATTGTGGCACAGGATGGCCTGGGCCATCTCCTCGGTGGCGCCAAGCTCCCGCGCGATATCCGCCCCCAGTCTGCTGTGGGAGTGCATGTCCCCTTCGGTGAGTTCCACATCGATATCGTGGAGCAAACCGGTGAGCCCCCACACCTCCTCATCATAGCCAAGGCGCCTAGCCAGAGCCCTCATGATGGCCTCGGTGGCCAGCATGTGGTTTATCAGGTTGTCATTGGACACATTGGCACTGATGGATTCCAGGACATCGTCTCTGGTCATTTTTTCGCCTTTCCCTCCTCCGCCATTCTCTTTACCCTTACCCAAGCTTGCGCGTTAGACCAGTCTCAGCACCCTTTTACTGTGAGAAACCCCGCTTCTCCGAGATTATAACCGGTCTGGAAAGAGTTCGCCAGTTTAGGCTCTCGCTGTTGCTGGCGACAGGATTCCAGAATGCCTTGCCAGCACCCTCTTCAGGTATTGCCCGGTAAAAGAGCCTTCTTTACTGGCGATGTCCTCGGGGGTTCCGGTGGCGATAACATACCCCCCTCGGTCGCCGGCGCCGGGGCCGAGATCGATAATCCAGTCGGCGTTCTTGATCAGGTCCAGATGGTGCTCGATGAGGACAATGGTATTGCCCCAATCGGCCAGGCGGTGCAGCACCCGCAGCAGTGCTGCGGCATCATCAAAGGAAAGCCCGGTAGTGGGCTCATCCAGGATATAGAG
>CAYSLE010000049.1:0-8140 GCA_964431905.1 uncultured Dehalococcoidales bacterium
CCAAAAGCCGCTTTTCTGTCAGTTTGCTTACCCGAAGTGCTCAAAGGGAATTTTACCCTCCATTTTTAGACAGTCTCTTATTGGGATCTCCCAAGCTTATTAACCAGAATTCTACCGCTTTTGATCACCATCTTTATCCCCTTGGTATCGCCTATCCGCTCCAGGGGATCGCCTGAGACCACGATCATATCCGCCAGTTTGCCCTTCTCTATAGTCCCCAGGTCGATTCCCTTTCCCAGATTTTCGGCAGCATGCTTAGTCCCCGCCATTATCGCCTCCATAGGGGTCAAACCGGCTCCCACTAAGAGTTCAAGCTCCCTGTGTACCGCTGCCCCTATCTTGACACTGGGAACCCCAGAGTCGGTGCCCAAAGCGATTTTGACACCGTTATCATGTAACTGTTTCACTGCCTTTTGCGACCGGTCAAGAGCCTCGGGATATATCGTCCTGAACGCCCAGGGCGCACAGAGGGTGGGGACGTAATAGGTCCCCCTATCCCGCATCATCCTGATCACGTCATCATCGTATCCGGCCAGACCACCGGCGAGGATGCCATGCTCTATGCTGTCGGCACCGGCCTCCACCGCATCCCTCACCTCCTCCGGCCTCCCGGTGTGCACCATCGCCCTCAGACTATGCTGGTGGGCCTCATCCACGATGGCCCTGAGCACATCGAAAGATAGGCGAGGGAGTTCATGGGTTAAATCCATAAGGTCGAGCGTGCAATAAATCGCCTTTATACAATCCACCCCCCCTTCACTTAGCCTCTTCACCTCGGTCCTTGCGGTTTCAGGGTCGCCCACCTGTCTTGTTGCATGCTCGATGATGTAGCGGTTCCCCTTGTATATGGTGCTCGCTGGATGGCCTCCAGGGGCAGTGAAGATGGGGCCGGGAGCGACTATTCGGGGCCCGGTGAGCCTGCCCGATTCGATCTTATCCCTAAGCCGGGTTATGTGAGGATAGTTATCCCCGGCGCTCCTGATGGTGGTCACCCCATTCTCGATGGCCAACTTCCTCCGGCGAGCGAAGTTTCGGAAGTAGTCCCAAAAGAAGGGTATAAGGTCGAGAAAGGAAAACCGCCACTTGAATTCATCAACAACAAAACCACCGAGGTGAAGATGGCAGTCGATGAGACCGGGCATGACTGTCATGCCTTTGACATCGATGACCTCCGCTCCTCCGAGATAGCCTGTCAACCGGCCGATCTCCCGGATATGCCTCCCCTCGATGACGATAATAGCCCTCTCAGCAGGCTTGGCTCCAGTGCCATCGATGAGTCTAGCATTAACCAGCGTCAGCACCTCTATCACCTCAAAGAGCGAAGAAGCTGCTTGAGCGTGTATTTTACCATATGCCGCCAGATTTTTCTCTTCCAGCTATTCCGGGATAGAAGACCCTTTGCCAGCTTTACCGGGTCGGTGTAGTACGACGAGAAACACCCATAATACAGCGAGGTGAGCTGGCTTCGCGTGAGATGTTCGGTGGGCATTATAGCATGGCCCATATCATATAGGGAATAGTCTCGTGTCTCAAGCCAGCCTTTGGCCTTGGCCTCATTATAGATGTCCGAGCCAGGGAATGGGGTGCACATTGTGAAGATGGGGAAGTCCAGGTCTAGCCACTTCATGTAACGCAGCTTGTGGGCAATGGAATCGGCGTTATCCTGCCTGGTGCCCACAATCAACAGGCCCTGGGCCACAATGTCATGCTTCTTCAGCAGGTCGACAGCCTCCTCCACCTGACCGCGAGTCAAATGCTTCTTAAAATTAGCCAGTTCCTGATTTGTCGAGCTCTCCACGCCGATCTGAACCATCAGGTTGCCCGCCCTCCTCATCAGGGGCAGGAGCTCCTTATGCTTGATTAGGAAATCAGCCCTCCCCTGATAAAACCAGGAAACATCAAGCCTTCGGGCAACTATCTCTTTGCAGATCCCCTGAATATGCTCGGCGCTTACATTGAAGCAGTCATCTCCGAACCAGAAACTCTCCCTGCCGTATCTCTTGTTCAACAGTTCCATCTCATCGACCACCCTCTTGGGCTCCCTTGGTCGCCAGCAGGCCCCCCAAAAACGCCACTCCGAGCAGAAGGTGCATTTATGAGGGCAGCCGCGACTGGAGAGCAGGGTGGCGAATTTGCCCAAGAGCGTGAAGTGGTAATTCTGCATGGGCAAAAGGTGGTATGCCGGGGAGGGCAGGCTATTGACATCGACCGGGGGTTGCGGCAGTGTTAGCACGATGCTGTCGTTTTGACGAAGAGCGATTCCCTTCACCTGGCAGGGGTCTTGTTTTGCCTCAAGACAGCGTACCAGCTGGATCAGGGTGCGCTCACCCTCCCCGCGCACGATGAAGTCGACCTCGGGGTGCTCAAGGAGCGTCTCATCAGGGGTAAAGGTAACATGCGGGCCGCCCAGCACGGTGACGATGCTGTGATCAACCCCTTTGGCGATCTCCATCACCCTGAGCGCTTGATAAAAAAAGGGGGTCATCGCTGTGGCCCCGATAACATCGGGGCGCTGTTCACCGATAACACCCGCAAGCTGCGACCAACCTAGGTTCTGGGCATTGCAATCGACGATATCTACGCCGATGCCTGCCTCTTCGAGCACCGCTGCTAGCTGGGCAAGCCCCAGGGGAGGGGAAACGCACTGTCCCATGAGCTCCCAGGTTGTCTTAGGGGGCTCGACCAGTAGCACCTTCATCGCTCAGCGCCTTGGCGGTGGGCCGCCGATTAGGCTAACGCTCCAGTTTTTGGGCGGCCTCACCTGCTCCAGCTTGTCCAGCCGACCTAGAGCTGCCAGACGGTCATAGATTAGCTGCCAGCCACAGGGTATGTCAGGATGAACCTCACAGTTTCCCCGCTGGGAGCCGCCACAAGGCCCATTCAATAGGTGCTTGGAGCACCGGGCTATGGGACAGATCCCGCCGGTGTATTCCAGAACGCAGTCGCCGCACTCCAGGCAATACTGGCTCTCCAGCCATTCAGCGTGGCCACCACCTAGCGAGATGGTATTACAACCGGGATGGGTCACCCGATCTACCACCCCCGCCACTATCTGGGTGCCGATGCCGCAGGTCATCACCAGCACCGAATCGGCGGCAGAGATGCCGCCATCAAGGGGCTTAAGCCTCATTCTCACCAGAGCCTCATTGCACAGGGTATCGATCACAGTGGTGCCGGTGATAGTTTTCCCCGCCTCCTCTAGCTTTTGCTTCATCTCCCTGACCTGGGCCTCACCCCCGGTCTCACACCCTTCAGCGCATCCGCCGCACCCTATCAGGAAGACCTTTTTCTCACCATCCAGGTAGGCCAGGATTTCGTCCATTGGTTTCTGTTCCGAGCAGAGCATCTTCTCCTCTCCTATCGTTAGCGATTGGCCTTTAGCTCCTTATGAACCAAATCGATAATCTCCGCCATTTTCCCTTCCAGCTCCGGAGATAACTCGAGTCCCCAATCGATCTCCTTGGGCTCAACGCCGATGATCACCGTTGTCTCCGGCGCAGTCCCCAGAGCCTTCATCATTTTCAGCGTCTCCACCAGTCCCACCTGATGCACCGAGGTATTGACACTATGCACCCCACCGACGGCATCGAGGGCGAACCGATAGATGTCCCCCGGCTCACCACCCCCCTTAGCTGAGTCGATAATTATCAACTTATCGACTCCCTGGAGAAGGGGTAAGAAGTCCAGGGAGGTGCCGCCATCGATCACCTCAAAGTCTACAAGCGAAGAATCATTCTGCAGCGCTTGGGCCACATGAACGCCTACGCCCTCATCCCTCAGCAGGAGGTTCCCGATGCCTATCACCACAATCCTCGGCTTTTCAGGCGATACGGAATTCACCGAGACTCCTCCCCTTGGGTGTGACCATGTGCACCGCGCAGGCAATGCAGGGGTCGAAGGAGCGTATGATGCGCACGATCTCCACCGGATTGGCCTCATCCTTGACCTTGGTCCCGATGATCGCCTGCTCTATCGGCCCCGGCTGGCCTCTGTCATCCCGCGGCGAGCCGTTCCAGGTGGTGGGTACAACACACTGATAGTTGGCGATCTTCTTATCCTTTATCTCGATCCAGTGCCCCAAGGCCCCCCGGGCGGCATCCACCAGTCCCATCCCGCGGGCCT
The DNA here is from genome assembly GCA_964431905.1 of uncultured Dehalococcoidales bacterium. GTDB lineage: Bacteria > Chloroflexota > Dehalococcoidia > E44-bin15 > E44-bin15 > CAYSLE01. Next base: position 4,123 of record CAYSLE010000049.1, read on the forward strand.
CCGCTGGGAGCTCGTATTGAACATACACCGGTTCCCCGGGCTTGAGCTCAAGCAGCCACGCCGGCATGGAGTCAGCGATATACTTAATGCCAAGGGCCCTAGCCGCATGGCGGCCAAGCACGGAGAACAGAGCGGATGGGGGGGCTTTGAATCTGGCTAGGGTGGAATCGACCAGCGACTTCACCGTTGGGTTGCCGCTGGCGTAAGTGGCCGCCAGGCGGGCCAGAGGGCCAACCTCACAGACCCGGCCATCATAGCGGGGCGCCTTCAGCCAGGAATAGGCGCCTTTCTTACCCGGTTGGGGTTCGGTCTCTCCCTCGGTGGGCTTGCGACCAGTGGTGCGGTCGGCATACCACGAGTGTTTCACCTCTTCGGTGATCTTAGTGGGGTCAAGCTTTTCCAGCTTGAGGTCGGTGGAAACCAAACCCCGCTGGAACAGCCTCTTTCTCTTGGTGAGATCGGCCTCCTTGCCATCGAGCTCGTAGCTCCCATAGGAGAGCAGGTTGCCACAGCCCTTGCCTATCTCAAAGTAGTCGCTGTAAACCTCGGCTACAGCCAGGACATCGGGGATATAGACATTATCGATGAAATCCCGGAGCTCATTGAGCCGCCACAGGAAAGAGGCGATCTTGTCCACTGTGGGCACCTCAGTAACACCCCCGGGCACGATGGTCATATTGTGAGGCATCTTGCCGCCGAATATGGAGAGCATCTCCTGGCCCTTGCGCCGCATATTGAAGGCCTCCACATAGTGGGCCACTGCCTGGGTATTGACAGCCTGAGGGAGGCGATAATCACCCTCATACCGGGGGACGAAGGGGGCCAGCTCCCCACGCTGGATAAAGCTCTTGATGGAATTTAGGGTGGGGCTATTGCCTTCATATTTTGCCACCTTGGCCACATCGACGTAGTCCAGGGCCGCCAGGTGGTAGAAGTGGAGGATGTGATCGGCGATATGGGCCGAGCCAAGGATGAGGTTGCGGATGATCCTGCCGTTGTCGGGGATCTTATCGGCGATGCCGAAGGCGCTATCGAGGTTCAGGGTGGCTGCGGTGCAGTGGCTAGTAGGGCAAACGCCGCATATACGCTGGGTGATCCGCTGGGCATCGCGGGGGTCTCTGCCCCTGAGGATAAGCTCTATCCCCCTAAACAGCATTCCGGAGCTTCTGGCATCCTTGACCACACCCTTCTCCACCACCGTCTCCATCTTCATGTGGCCTTCGATGCGTGTTATCGGGTCGATTACTATCCTGCCCAATTACTTAAACCTCCTTCTGTGCCGGTTCAGTAGTCATCTTCTCATAGATAGGGGAGAGTAGGTCGGGGAAGCCAGCCTCGACACAGCCGATGCACATGCCCCCGCTCTGGACGCACCAGTTGACCCCGCCATTCCACAGCCTCAGCGGGCAATCGGCATAGGTCACCGGCCCTTTGCACCCCAGCTCATAAAGGCAGCCGGGGTCGCTCAGCTTCTTGGCGAACTTCTTTTCATCGTAGTAGGCGCGTCGGGAGCAATTTTCATGGATTAGCTTGCCATAAAAGGCTTTGGGCCGGCCGAAGTCGTCGAGGTCCTCCGGCTTAGGCAGGCCAAGCAATAGGACGCTGGCCACGGTGCCGACAAACCAGTCAGGGTGGGGGGCACAACCGGGGACATTTATCACCGGTATAGCGATGTTTTTCATCTTCAGGGCTTGGCTAACGCTCAGGCATTGGCTAGGGTTGGGGCTACCAGCGGGGATACCACCGAAGGAGGCGCAGGTGCCCAGAGCAATGACCGCCAGGGCCTTTTCCGCCAGCGATGTCAATCGGGACAGCACAGAGACCGGTTCCCCATCCTTTTCACCGATGGCCCCATAGGCGCCATCCCTGGGTATTGCCCCCTCCACCACCAGTATATGACCCCCCTTCTTCTGGGTCTCCTCCATGGCTTTGATTGCGGCTTCACCTTGCCCCGCCATCACCGTAGGATGGAACTTGAGACTGATGTGTCTCCCTGGGATCACCTCATCGATGAGGAGGTTCTTAATGGTAGGGCTTTCTGAATTAAGAACAGAAACGGAGCAGCCGCTGCAGCCTGCTCCTTGTAGCCAAACCACTGGATATTCGTCGGTTTTCGCCATAGATTTCTCCTCCATTAACTTTGACTCTATTATAAGGGTTAGAGAAAAAATTCACAACATGTTGCTTTTCGTCGGAGCACATGGTATAATGTCCATTCGACAAAGGCCGAGCAGCTATGGCTTATGTGGCTCTGATTGCCCATACCCCCGATCCTGAGCGTACCATCGCTGCCGCTGCCCGCATTTCTACCTCATCCGCCACTGCCACCGAGCTTAAGGCCAAGATGACCCCAGAAGCTGTCGAGCGCCTCCTTACCCGTCTCCTCTCCTCCGGCCATCTTTCCCCTTTTGAACATGCCAGCTTCACTTTTGCCATTGAGGGCATCTCTCGGGTCACCAGCCATCAACTGGTGCGCCATCGTATGGCGAGCTACACACAGCAGAGCCAGCGGTATGTCTCGCTGAGGGAAGTCGACTATGTTACCCCCTCCACGATTAGCGCCAAGCCGGAGTGGAAGGCTAAATATCATGATATGGTTCATGCCGCTCACCGCCTCTATTGTGAAATGCTCGATGCCGGCATCCCGGCGGAGGATGCCCGCTATGTGCTTCCCAATGCCACCGAAACCCGCCTAGTGATGACCATGAACGCCCGGGAGTTGATGCACGTCTGCTCACTCCGCCTCTGTCTTAAGGCGCAGTGGGAGATCGTAGAGCTATTTGAGAAGGTTAAAGCTGAGGTGGATAAGGTGGCACCTAGGATTGGGGCCGAGCTGAAGCCCAAATGCTATAGACTGGGATACTGCGATGAAGCCGAAAGCTGTGGGATTTTCCCTACTGCTAATGAGTTATCAAGGAAAGGGGGTAGTAAAGTATGACGGCGAAGATCATCGATGGCAACAAAATAGCTGCCGAAATTCGAAGCGAGCTTAAGGCAAAGACAGCAGAATTGAAGAAAAAGGGGATAACGCCGGGGTTGGTCATGGTCAGGGTGGGGGAGGACCCAGCATCGGTGTCCTACGTCAGGGGCAAGAGCAAGGCCAGCGAGGAGCTCGGCATCTACTCCGAGACCATAGTATATCCCGAGGATGCCACGGAGAAAGAGGTGCTGGCTAAGGTGAAGGAGCTTAACAAAGACCCCAAATTCCACGGCATCTTGGTGCAGCTCCCCCTGCCCAAGCATATCGATCCGGATAAGGTGCTTAATGCCATAGACCCCAGTAAGGATGTCGATGGCTTTCACCCGGTGAATGTAGGCAAGCTCCTCATCGGCGAGCCCTTTTTCATGCCCTGCACCCCCCATGGCGTGCAGCAGCTGCTGGTGCGGAGTGGCTATGACCCCGCGGGCAAGCATGTGGTCATTTGTGGTCGCAGCAACATCGTGGGCAAACCCCTTATGGCAATACTGGTGCAGAAGAAGAAGGGGGCTAATGCCACCGTAACCGTGTGCCATACCGGAACTAAGAACCTAGCTTCAATCACCAGGCAGGCGGATATCCTCATCGCAGCCATGGGCAGCCCCAAGGCGATAACCGCCGATATGGTTCGGGAAGGGACGGTGGTCATCGATGTGGGGGTTAACCAGGTAGGTACAACCGCTGATGGAAAGCGAATCCTAGTCGGCGATTGTGACTTCGCAGCCATAAAAGAGAAGGCTGAAGCCATAACTCCGGTCCCGGGCGGGGTTGGCCCAATGACAGTGACCATGCTGATGATGAACACCGTCCGTGCCGCTGAGATGCAGGTGGCAAAGCAGCGCTAAGCGCGCAATAGATAAAAAGGTGCAAATCAATAACAAGGAGGTTACATATGGCCTATGACGCAACAAAAATGAAGGACTGGCAGATTGCAGAGGCAGCCGAGGAGAACATGCCCACCCCTGAGGATTGGCGGAAAAGGCTGAGCCTAAAGAAGGATGAGATCATCCCCTTCGGCAAGCTGTGCAAGCTCGATTTCAT
>CAYSLE010000050.1:0-8027 GCA_964431905.1 uncultured Dehalococcoidales bacterium
GCTGAAGCTCTTTTCCGTTCCTGGGATCGATGCCGACAACTGGGGGCACCTCCCCGGGTGAGGGAAGGTAAGCGACGATGGCATCCAGCAGCGGCTGAACCCCTTTAGTCCTCGAGGCGCTGCCACAGAGAACGGGCACTACTCTATTTGTTATAGTTGCCCGTCGTAAAGCCTGCTTAATGTCTGAGGCTTTAATGGTATCCCCGGCTATATAAGCGGCCATCAGCTGATCATCGACTTCGGCGAGTTTCTCCACCAGCTCTTCATGATATTTAAGCCACGCTTCCTCATATTCCTGTGGAACTGTTTTCTCTTCCGGAGGCGTATCTATGTCGTCAGAGAATTTCAAAGCCCTTTTCTCTACCAAATCGATAACGCCTTCAAAAAAGACCTCAGCGCCCAGGGGCAATTGTATGGGTAAGGCAATAGCGCCCAGCCTTTCCCCGATCATGTACACTGTGCGGTGAAAATCGGCACCGATACGATCCATCTTATTGACGAAGCAAATCCGGGGAACACCATATTTATCAGCTTGGCGCCACACCGTCTCTGACTGGGGCTCAACGCCAGCTACCGCATCCAGAACAACGATTCCCCCGTCGAGGACACGAAGGCTCCGCTCTACCTCAGCGGTGAAGTCCACATGCCCCGGGGTGTCGATGATGTTAATGCGATGATCTAGCCAGTAGCATGTGGTGGCGGCAGCGGTGATGGTGATCCCCCGCTCCCTCTCCTGGTCCATCCAGTCCATCACTGCCGTCCCTTCATCCACCTCGCCGATCTTGTAGGTGCGACCGGTATAATAGAGGATCCTTTCGGTAATCGTAGTCTTCCCGGCATCGATATGGGCAATGATTCCAATATTTCTGATTCGCTCTAAAGGGAATGATCTGGGCATATACCTCACCACCGATAGTGCACAAAGGCCCTATTTGCCTCCGCCATTTTATGAGTGTCTTCACGCTTCTTAATGGTTGCCCCCTGTTTCTGTGCGGCATCCAAGACCTCAGCTGCCAGCTTCTCCGCCATTGACTTACCCCCGCGCGCCCGTGCCGACTGCAGTAGCCATCTCATGGCCAGGTAAAGGCCGCGCTCCGGTCTCACCTCCACTGGCACTTGGTAAGTGGCACCGCCGACCCTGCGCGGCTTGACCTGAAGCAGCGGTGTCGCGTTCTTGATCGCCTCCTCCAAGGCATCCACAGGGTCTCTCTTTACCCGCTCCCTTATGATATCCAGAGCCTCATACACGATCTGCTCCGCAGTGCTCTTCTTGCCGCGGGTCATTATCTTATTGATCATCCTGGCGACAGTTTCATTCTGATACCGAGGATCGGGGGGGATTTCCCTTTTGGTCGCCCGTGCTCTTCTCGGCATCTTATCCTCCTACGGGGCGCTTGGGCTGTTTCGCTCCGTACTTGCTGCGCCCCTGCTGACGGGCCTCCACGCCGGTAGCATCCAAAGCACCGCGAATGATATGATACCTGACGCCGGGTAAGTCTTTCACCCGCCCTCCTCGAAGGAGGACTACAGAGTGTTCTTGGAGGCTATGGCCCTCTCCCGGGATATAGGCGGTCACCTCTATGCCATTAGTTAACCTGACGCGAGCCACCTTGCGCAAAGCGGAATTAGGCTTCTTGGGGGTCACCGTCTTAACCTGGGTGCATACCCCACGCCTCTGGGGCGAGCCTTGACCCCACTCCATCCTACCCTTTAGGGTATTATGGACATAATGCAGGGCCGGAGCCTTGGTCTTCTTTTTGCCCCGTTTTCGCCCCTTACGGATGAGTTGGTTAACAGTGGGCACTTCTCTCTCCAAATCAAAGTTAAAGGCCGAAAGCCTTAAAGCTGAGCCGGCCTAATGCTATCAGCACAGTCTCTTCGGCCTTTCGACCTCTATCCGGCTAGCCGCTGAACGCAATTTATAACTTTACCATTGTTTGCTCCATCTGTCAAGCACCACGCTTGACTACTGACCTGGGGATAATTATGCTAGGAATTGGATGCGGCGGCTCGATCTCTTGTTAGTGGAAAGGGGGCTGGCCCAAAGCCGGGAGAAGGCACGTGCCATGATCCTGGCCGGCGAAGTTATCGCCAACGAAAGGGTGCTCTCTAAGCCGGGCACACTGGTGCCGGAGAACATCGCCCTTCGCTTGCTGCAAAAACCTCCCTTCGTCAGCAGAGGGGGGGTCAAATTGGCTCACGCCCTGGACCACTTCGGTATCGATGTCAGTGCCCAAGTGGCCCTCGATGTCGGTGCCTCCACTGGAGGGTTCACCGATTGCCTCCTTAAGCGAGGGGCAATCCGCGTTTATGCCATCGATGTCGGCTATGGACAACTGGACTACGGATTACGGATTGACCCCAGGGTGGTGGTGATGGAGAGGGTCAACGCTCGCTACCCCTTCATCTTGCCCGAACCTGTAGACCTGGCTACTGTAGACCTCTCCTTCATCTCTTTAGAGAAAGTAGTGCCCAATGTCGCCCGGCTGGTGAAGCCGGAGGGGCGAATAGTCTGCTTGCTGAAGCCTCAGTTTGAGGTGGGGCGCTCCAAGGTGGGCAAGGGGGGGCTGGTCAAGGAACCAGCGCTTCATGCCCGCGCCCTGGGGAGGTTTATCTCCTGGGCTATCGAAAGGGGGTTCAGGATCAAGGGGCTCACCCCTTCACCGATTCTAGGGGCATCGGGAAACCGTGAGTTTTTCCTTCTATTGAAGGTGTGCCATGCGTAGAAGGGACGTTTCCTTTGAAGTGGAAGGCATCAAGCTGGTGGGCCAGGTCTATATCCCGGAAGAACAACCCATGCCCGCTGTCTGCCTGTGTCACGGGGTCCCCCGGGGAGGGATCAGCGACCCCCAGGATCGAGGGTATCCCGCGCTTGCTGAAAGGTTATGTAAAGCTGGTTTGGCGACCCTTATCTTCAACTTTCGGGGCACCGGCGATAGCGGGGGCAACTTCGATCTCCTGGGTTGGGTCCGGGACCTAGAGGTTGCTCTGGACTTTCTCTGCAGTATGAGAGAGGTGGATGGCAGGATCTCAGTTATGGGTTTCAGCGGCGGGGCCGCCGTCTCGGTATACGTTGCGGCGAAGGACCCTAGGGTCTCCTCCGTTATCGCCTGTGCCTGCCCTACCAGCTTTCGCTTTGCTGCCGATGCCGAGAGAGCGAAATCCGCTATCCAGCACTTTCGAAATATCGGGATAATCAGGGACGAAAACTTTCCCCCTTCTCTAGAGGCATGGGTTGATGGCTTTCAACAGGTTAGCCCGCAAAATTGGATCGATAAGATCTCCCCCAGGCCTCTATTGCTTATCCATGGCACTAAGGATGAGGTGGTCGAGCCGTCGAGCGCCTGGGCGCTCTATGAGAGGGCAGGCGAGCCTAAAGACATCCTGATCATCGAAGGGGCCGGGCACCGGCTTCGCCTGGAAGAAAGGGCTATCGATGGCGCCCTGAACTGGCTAAAGATACAGCTTGGCAGGGATTGAGTCCAGGCCGGGGAGGGAATATAATAGAAGCGAAGGGTGAAAAGATGAGGGAGTGTTGTGCCCTCTTTGGAGTCTATGCCCCCGGCGAGGATGTAGCCAGGCTCACCTTCTTCGGCCTATTTTCCTTGCAGCATCGTGGTCAAGAGAGTTCGGGCATTGCCACCGCAGATGGGGAGCGAATCTATGTGCACACTAAAATGGGGCTGGTTTCTCAGGCCTACGATGAGGAGGTGTTGAGCCGACTGCGGGGCGATATCGCCATCGGCCACAACCGCTATTCCACCACCGGCTCCAGCCGCCCGGCCAACGCCCAGCCCATCGTGGTGGAGAACGCCACTGGCAGGATCGCTCTGGGGCACAACGGCAATATCGTCAATGCCCTATACCTGCGCCAGGAGCTTGAGGCGCGGGGTTACAATTTTAACACTGGAACAGACTCTGAGGTCATCGCCTACCTGATACTGTCGTCAACAAGGAAGACGTGGCCGGATAGGATCAGGGCAGCGATAAAAAGGCTTGAGGGCGCCTACTCCTTGGTGCTTATGACTGAAGGCACCCTCTTTGGGGTTCGTGACCCATTAGGGGTTCGCCCCCTTTGCCTGGGCCGTCTTAATGGCGGGTGGGTGCTCGCCTCGGAAAGCTGCGCCTTGGATCATATAGGGGCTCAGTTTGTTCGCGAGGTCAAACCCGGCGAAGTGGTGGCCATCGATGCCGCGGGGATGAGAAGCTATAAGGGTGCGGTTAGGGAAAGGCGGGGGCTTTGCATTTTTGAGTATATCTACTTCTCCCGCCCCGATAGCATCATGGAGGGGCGGAGGATATACTCAGCACGGCAGGCGATGGGGGCGAGGCTGGCCAGGGAGCACCCGGTGGAGGCAGACCTGGTGATCGGTATCCCCGATTCGGCGACGGCAGCCGGCATCGGCTATTCTCAAGAGTCTGGCATCCCCCTCACTGAGGGGCTTCTCAAGAACCGCTATGTGGGGCGAACCTTTATCGAGCCGGATCAGAGGATCAGGGAGCTTGGCGTCCAGCTAAAGTTCAACCCTATGCCGGAGATACTGGGGGGAAAGCGCCTGGTTATCGTCGACGATAGCATCGTGCGAGGGACAACCACACCAAGGGTGGTTGCGATGTTGAGGCGGGCTGGAGCCAAGGAGGTGCATATGCGTATCTGCGCCCCTCCTATTCGCTACCCCTGTCCTCTCGGGGTCGACATGGCAACGCGGTGGGAGCTCATCGCCGCCCACAAGGACATCCCTGAGATCGCCCGGTTTATCGGGGCCAACTCCCTCGGCTACATGAGCATTGAGGGGCTCATCGAGGCGGTGGCGCTGCCCAAGGAGCTCTTCTGCCTGGGCTGCTTCACCGGCAACTACCCGGTCCCGGTGCAGCTGGAGATGGATAAGCTGGTTTTGGAGCCGGTGAAGGAGGATTCTTGGGCGATAAGGGCCAGATAGTGAGGCAAACCTATCGCGCCGCTGGGGTGGACATCGATGCCGCCGATAGAATCAAGGGGCTCATCAGGAAAGAGGCGCGTGTCACTTTCAGGCCCGAGGTTCTCACCGACCTCGGCTTTTTTAGCGGCCTTTTCCAGCTAAGGGGCTATGCGGAGCCGGTCCTTGTATCCAGCGCCGATGGAGTTGGCACCAAGCTAAAGATCGCATGTGCCCTGGATAAACACGATACCATAGGCATCGACCTGGTTAATCACTGCGTAAACGACATCTTCACCGCAGGCGCCGAGCCTCTCTTCTTTTTAGATTACATCGCCATGAGCAAGCTTGTCCCCCAGTGGGTGGAAGCCATTGTGAGGGGATTGGCCGCCGCCTGCCGCGAGGTGGGCTGTGCTCTCATCGGCGGCGAGACCGCGGAGATGCCCGGCCTCTACCCCGAGGGGGAGTATGATTTGGTGGGTTTCATCGTAGGGGCAGTGGAAAAGAATAGGATCATCGATGGAACAACTATAGAAGTGGGCGATGCTATCCTCGGCTTGCCCTCCAGCGGCCCTCACACCAATGGCTATTCCCTGGTGCGCAAGGTATTCAACATCGAAGAAAACCCCTCTTGTCTCAAGCGCGTCTATCCCGGGCTTAGCCGCACCCTGGGGGAGGAGCTTCTTGAGCCCCACCGCTGCTACTATCCCATGCTAAAATCCTGGTTGCCCGTAATCAAGGGCATGGCCCATATCACCGGAGGCGGCATCCCCGGCAACCTGCACCGCATCCTGCCCAGGAGTGTGGCGGCCAGAATCGAGCGCAGGTCCTGGCAGATTCCTCCCATCTTCTCCCTGATCCAAAAACAGGGCAACATCGATGAGGGGGAGATGTATCGCGTGTTCAATATGGGGATAGGGATGATGATAGTCTGCTCCGCCGGCGATGTCGATGAGTTGATGAGCAAGTTGCCCCAGGCTCGCCTCGTCGGCGAGATAGTAGAGCAGAAGGGGAAGAAGAGGGTAATTATCGTTAGGGAATAAGTTGACGTGCTCCTTTATCATGAGAACGACAACCAAACGGGCGAAATTAGCACTATTTACATGCCTTGTGCTAAGTATCACAGGCCTAGCATGCCTGGTGACGGGTATCCAATCGTTCAATTCTGGAATGCAGCATTCATCTAAAGCTTTAGCAGAGATGGTCGGAGTATTCGATGCGGAGAATGCGCTCATCGATGAGATCGAGGCCCAGTTGGAGTACTTGGAGTTATATCCAGAAGATAGTCTTAAGCACATCCACTTTGTGGCCATTACCGTAAACGAAACGGCGATTCGCATAGCGCAGTATGGTGTGATGCTTGAGCAATCAGCAGCAGCTGCAGAGTTTGCGAGATCAGCGGCTCTCCTGGCTGCTGTAGCTATCTTGGAACCTTTAGTGTTCGCAATCTACACTTATGGCCGAAGAGGGAATATTGCACCCCACATTCATGACGACGACAATCCTTGAGGAGGTGATCGGTGCGCGCCATACTTAGTGTGTCGGACAAAACCGGACTTGTCGATTTCGCCCGGGGGCTGAAGGGGCTGGGGGTGGAGATATATAGCACCGGGGGCACCAAAAAGGCCCTTCAAGAGGCGGGGGTACCTACGCACGGCGTTGAGGAGCTCACTGGCTTTCCCGAGATCCTCGATGGCCGGGTCAAAACCCTCCATCCCGCAGTTCATGCTGGTATCTTGGCCAAGCGCAACCTGCCAGAGCACCTGGCCCAGCTCGAAAAAAAGGGGATGGTGACCATCGATTTGGTGGCGGTGAACCTCTACCCCTTCGTCCAGACCGTTTCCAAGAAGGGGGTGAGCCTGGAGGAGGCATTGGAGAACATCGATATCGGTGGGCCGACTATGATCCGGGCTGCGGCCAAGAATTTCCCCTATGTCCTGGTAGTGGTCGACCCCGCGGACTACGCTCCGCTTCTGGAGAAAATGCGTTCCGGCGAAATAGGCATTGAGGAGCGAAAGATATTGGCTCAGAAGGCCTTCCAGCATGTGGCTTTCTACGATACTGCTATCGCGAGCTATCTCCGGCCTAAGGATGAGAAATTCCCGCAGCAAATGACCCTTGCCCTGAAGAAGATACAGGACCTCAGCTATGGCGAGAACCCCCATCAACAGGCTGCCTTCTACCGAGAGGAGGCCATCGGCAAGGGAGAGCCAGGGATCGCCAGGGCAGCCCAGCTTTCCGGGAAGCCCCTCTCCTACAATAATATCCTGGACATCGATGGCGCACTGCGTGCCGCCTGTGACTTCTCCGCCCCCACCATTGCCATCATCAAGCATACCAACCCCTGCGGGCTGGCCTCCCACGATGACTTAGCCGAGGCCTATCGCCGCGCCCTGGCCGGCGACCCGGTCTCCGCCTTTGGCGGCATCGTCGCCTCCAATAGAAAGATAGACCTCTCCACCGCCCAGGAGATTTTTAAGACCCATTTCGATGGCATCATCGCCCCCGACTATGAGAAGAGCGCCCTCGCCCTGCTCCAGCGAAAAGCCGATATGCGTATCCTCAGGGTAGCTGGGGTCGGCGGCAGGATGGCTGGTTTGGAATTTCGACGGGTGAGCGGTGGAGGGTTTGTCGCCCAGACCGCTGATTTCACCCCGGATAATGTGCCCATGCGCACGAGGAGCCAGCGACCGCCAACCGACGGTGAGGTTAAGGACCTCCTCTTTGCCTGGCGTGCGGTGAAGCACGTGAAATCCAACGCTATCGTCCTGGTTAAAGACGGCCAACTCCTGGGGATGGGGGCGGGGCAGCCGAGCCGGGTGGACAGCGTGGCCATCGCCCTGAAAAAGGCGGGTAACCGCGCCCGTGGCAGCGTGTTGGGCTCCGATGCCTTCTTCCCCTTCCCCGATGGTGTGGAGCTGGCGGCCAAGGCTGGGGTCACTGCCATTATCCAGCCCGGGGGCTCGGTGCGCGATGAGGAGGCGATCAGGGTGGCCGACGAGCACAAGATGGCCATGGTTTTCACCGGTATGCGCCATTTCAAGCACTAATATTCAGAGACCGCTGAAAAACGCTGTGTCATTGCGAGGAGCGCCAGCGACGAAGCAATCT
>CAYSLE010000051.1:0-8008 GCA_964431905.1 uncultured Dehalococcoidales bacterium
ATCTTCATCATCGTTGGCCGCCGCCTTCTCCCCGGGACTCATAGCATCGCCGCCCCAAACCCTGGCGATCTCGGCCCGCTCCAGCCTATAATAAGGTATGTAAGCGCCATATGACTTAATCCCTACCACGGGTGCCTCCTGTTGTTGGTTTGCCTGGCAGCGCTCGTATTCTAGGTTCTTCAGGTGCCAAAGTCAATAATAACACCCACATTCCCCCCTGCTGGCGAAGGCTGCTCTTTGCTCCGTCGGATTCTGGTGATATAATACCCTAAGCTTTGGTTTTATTATGGAAAGGCTCATCGCTGGTGCCAAAAGGCTGGGGCTGTCCCTCACCCCACGGCAGGTGGAGGGTTTTCAGGTCTACTATGAAGAGCTTATTCGCTGGAATAGCAAGGTGAACCTCACTGCCATTGTGGACTATGAAGAGGTGCAGGTGAAGCACTTCCTTGATTCCCTCACCGTAGCATTAGCCATTAAAGACATGCCACGTCTCCTTCTCGATGTGGGCACTGGTGCCGGAATACCTGGGGTTCCGCTCAAGATCCTGTTCCCCACCATCAGCTTGACATTGGTTGACTCCACCCGTAAAAAGACCGACTTCCTCAATCATCTCGTAGCCCGGCTTCGTCTTACCGGGGTGGAGGTTGTGACCGCTCGCGCTGAGGACTTGGCCCACGATGAGGGGTATCGGGAGCGCTTTGACCTGGTGGTCTCTCGGGGGGTGGCCAAGCTCGCCACCCTGGCTGAGTTGGCGTTGCCCTTTTGCGCTATTGGCGGCTCGTTTATCGCCCAAAAGAAGGGAGAGATTGACCGGGAGATCGAGGCGGCGAAGTGGGCCATCGATATTCTCGGTGGCCAACTGAGGGAGGTCAAGCGGTTTAGCCTGGAGGAGTTGGGGGAGGAAAGGGCCCTGGTGGTCATCGATAAGCTGGCCCCCACCCCGCAGCACTACCCCAGGCGCGCCGGCACACCCCAAAAGCGCCCATTAGGCCCAAAGATGAAAAAGCAAGGGAACCTGGCCATTGACCCAAGAAAATAAGGTGAGAAATGAGGAGAAGGTTGAAGAGATCTCCCTTTGGAGACGGTTCTTCAACTATCGCACCCTTATCTCCTTCATTATTGCCTTTGGTATTCTGTTCCTCGTCTTCGAACGGCTCAACATAGATTTCAGCGCCACCTGGGCCATGATTACCGGCTGTAACCCCTTGTTCTACATCCTCGCCTTTCTCTGCTACTATTTAAGCTTTCCCTTGCGCGCTCTGCGCTGGCGGCTGCTGCTGCAAAGCGCTGGCTTCCGCAGGTCGCAAGGCGTGGAGTTGCCCTCCTTGGGCGGGCTGACCCAGATCATCATCATCAACTGGTTTGTCAACTGTATCATGTATGCCAGGCTGGGGGACCCCTACCGCGCCTATCTTCTCAGACAGAATGCGGCTGTCAGTTTCCCCAAGACCCTAGGCACCGTGCTTTCAGAGCGGGTTCTCGATATTATCGTGATATTCCTACTGATTCTGGTGGCCATCTTCGCCCTTTTGCTTACCGGCAGCCCGGGGATGAAGGTAGCGGGATTGGTGTTAGTTGTTGGCATCGTCTTGCTCTCAGTGGTCGCCATCCTTCTCGGGGTGATGGGCCGATTTGGCACCACCGTGGCGCAACGCTTACCACGTAGGATAAAATCGGTCTATACTCATTTTGAAGAGGGAACGCTGGGCAGCTTCGGCAAGCTCCCTCTGCTGGGCTCGCTGAGCATCGGCATCTGGCTGTTGGAGGCCGGCCGCCTGCTCTTGGTTACGCAGGCCCTGAGTCAGGCCACCGGTTTCGACATCTTTGATATCGGGCTTGCCCTGATCCTCTTCGCCGCCCTGGCCAACGCCCTGCTTACTGCCATACCTTTGACCCCGGGAGGGCTGGGCCTGGTGGAGCCGGGGGTAGCCGGGCTTTTGATGATTGCCGCTATTTCTAGAGGGGCGGCCCTATCCATCGTCCTCGTCGATCGCACCATAAGCTTCTTGAGCGTAATCGTTGTCGGGCTGGTGGTTTTCGGTTTCTGGCATTTGACGCAGGCCAGGAGAAAAAGACGGCGAAATCACTCCAGGCCCAATATCTCCTTGTAGTTTTCGTCATAGTCCTGGATATGCCCCATGATCTTGCGCAGCGGTGGATTGAACTTCCCCGCTGCGAGCGGTATTTTGGCAATGGCCGGCTCAGTGCCGGTCACTCCTTCGGCGATGAGCTGCTCCATCTCCTCCGCCGGTATCCCGAGGAGTTCGCCGAAAATGTAGTCGTTATCCTCACCGACCAGCCTGGTGCGGCGCACCTGCGCCGGTGACCGGGGCAGCCTGAAGGGAGGTTGGGGGATGATGCGAGTGCCCAGATGCTCCATGCCTTCCAGTTTGGGGAAAGTCACCTTGTGGAATTTGCCTTGCGCGTTGAAATGGGGGTCAAGCAGCAGTTCCTTGCAGTTGAGCACCGCTCCGGCGGGGACGCCGGCGTTCTGCAGCATATGCATCGCCTCATAGTGCTCCTTGGTTATGGTCCACTCTGAGATCAGCCTATCCAGTTCATCTTGGTTCCGGTATCTACTGAGGACATCGGCGAAGCGCTCTTCCTTTGTCCAGGGGGGATTTCCCATGACCTGGCACAGTGCGTGCCACTCCTCATCGGAGGTGACGCTGATGGCGATCCAGTTATCATCGCCCCGGCAGGGGTATACACCCTGGGGGGCGATGGAGGGATCGCGATTGCCCATCCTTGTCTGCACCCTTTGGTTCATTTTGTAGTCCATCATCGCCGCTGCGTTTTGGGCTGCGCCACAGGCATACATCGAGACATCTATCCACTGGCCTTTGCCGCTGCGACGGCGATAGTCTAGAGCCACCACGGTGGCCAAGGCTGCCCATATCGCCCCGGAATAGTCGTGGTAGGGGAGGATGGAGGCCTTGGGCGGTCCATCGACATAGCCGGTGAGGTAGGCTAGCCCGGTCTCGGCCCAGAGGCTCCAGCCGTAGCCGCTATCATGCATTCGGGGGCCAGAGCTGCCGAAGGCCCTCATTGAGAGCAGGATGATCTGCGGGTTTAGCTCCCGCAACGCCTCGTAGTCCAGGCCCAGGTTCTTCAGCACCCGGGCGCTATAGTTCTCGGCGACGACATCGCTCACCTTCGCTAGCTTTTTGAACACCTCTTTGCCCTTGGGGTTTTCCAGGTCAAGGGTGATGGAGAGCTTGCCGCCATCGCTCCAGATATGACGGCCCCCGGTCTCCCAGAACCTCCCCTCGACGATATCGTCGGCATGGCTTCCGAAGCGCACCGTGTCCAGCCGTGTCAGCGATTCCACTTTGATCACCTCGGCCCCCATCATCACCAGCAGCCTGGTGGTGGTGGGGCCGATGGCGGCGGTCCCCAGGTCGATTACTCTCACTCCAGCCAGTGGCATCTCGGACATCTCCATAGCTCCTTTCAGATTACCCCGGTCTCTCTCAGCCGTACCAACTCCTCCTGGGTATAGCCCAGGCGTCCCACATAGACCTCCTCATTGTGCTCCCCCAGGAGTGGGGCCCGGCCGATGTGCCACGGGGTCTGGCTCATCTTGAAGGGTAACCCTGGGTAGCGAAGCCTGCCCACCACAGGATGGTCAACCTCGGTGTAGAACCCGGTCTCTCTAAGGTGGGGGCAATCCGCCACCTCGTCAATGGTTTGCACCACCGCCCAGGTGATGCGCCACTCCATACCCTTGCGGTACATCTCGCGCTTATTCCACTTTTCAACCACTTTGGCCATGATGGCCTCCACCTCTTCGCAATGAAACATGCGGCCTTCCATAGATTCATATTCGGGTTTGGCCAGCTCCTCACTCTCCATGAAACGAGCGAACTCATACCAGTCCACGTAGCCGTAAAGGATGGGGAGCATCCAGCCATCCTTGGCCTTGAGGTATTTATCCATAGTAACCACCCCCCCGATCTTGGGGCTTCTCCTGCCGACCGCCCCCAAAAAGATATAGCCATTCAAGCGGAGGGACTCTATGGGAAACATGGCGCACTCGACAATGGGGACATCTATGTGCTGCCCCTGCCCATCGCGAGCTCGGCTATACAGCGCCATCATGGTCGTCAGTGCTGCCATTTTTCCAGCATCATACTGAATCTGAGACAGCCCATACTTCACCGGCTCACGATCATAGTCGCCGATGCCGTAGGCCAGGCCCCCCAACGCCTCGATGACCAGCTCGGTGGCCTTGTAGTCGCGGTAGGGCCCGGTCTGGCCGAAATTGGAGATGGAGGTCATCACCAGCTCCGGGTTGATCTTCAGCAAAGCCTCATAGTCCAGCCCCAGCCCGGCCATCACCCCGGGCCGAAAATTCTCCACCACCACGTTGGCCTCTTTGACCAACTCCTGGAAGATCTTTACTCCAGTCTGAGTTTTCAGGTTTAGGGTTACGCTCTTTTTGTTATGATTGAGGGTGAGGAATAGGCCGCTCTTATCCGGATGGGGGTTATCTTTGAAGAACGGGCCCAGCCTCCTCGCTCCATCGCCTTGGCCCGGCCTTTCCACCTTGATCACCTCAGCGCCCAACGCCGCCAACACCAAGGTGCAATAGGGGCCGGCGATGTAGTGGGTCAGATCCAATACCTTATAGGGTAGCGCCTGTTTCTCTTCCATAGCTAAACCCCTTTCCATTGGCCTAATAATATAAACCCACCTGATGCGATGTCAACGGCTAATAGGGGCAAAGCTCCCGGAGGCAGCAGTGGGGGCAGCGGGGAACCCTGCAGCACACCCCCTTGCCATGGCGGACGAGGAGGGCGTGATACTCATTGAAGAGTCCTTCATCTTGAGGCAGGTTTTGAGTGAAGAGCGCCTGAAGGGCCTGGTAGCTATCCGTTTCTCTGGCGAGGTCAAGGCGGCCGAGGATGCGCCAGGTATAGGCATCGATGACGAAGATCGGCCTCCCCGCAGCGTAGAGGATTATGGAGTCCGCGGTCTCCGGGCCAATGCCGTGGATAGAGAGGAGCTCCTGGCGAAGGGCAGCGGTATCAAGGGCAAAGAGTCGGCCCAGGTCGCCGCCGTAACGGGAGTGGAGCCGCTCGGCGAAGGCTTTGAGCTTTAGCGCCTTGGCGTTGTAGTAGCCGGAGGGGCGGATAAGGTGGGCCAGCCTATCGGGGGGGAGCTGGTGAATCGCAGCCGGGGTCAACGAGTTTGCCGCCCTCAGGTTTGAAATAGCCTGCTCCACATTGGTCCACGCCGCCGACTGGGTGAGGATAGCGCCCACGATCACCTCAAAGGCATCCTCTGCTGGCCACCAATGCTGGGGGCCATAGCAGGCGTAGAGGCGGTTATAGATATCCAGCAGTGTTTTCCCTAAGGCTCGCATTCCAGCTTCTTGGCCCAAGCGGCGATCCGGACATCGGGCGGGGAGTCGAGACGGGGCAGGTAAGGCTTGATGTCGACCACCGGGGTGTCATCGATGGCATCCAGCCCCACCACCTTGAGTATATTCCCGTTGCGCTGCTCAAGCCGGGCGACACACAGCCCTAGAGGGTTAGGCCGATGGGGGGCACGGGTGGCGAATAGGCCCACCAGTGGCAGGTCGGCTCGGCCCCGGGGGTGGACTTTAGCCGGCGGGCGCTCCCGGGGCACCCGGTGCATCCAATAGACCACGATGATGTGGGAGAATTGCTCAAGGCCGTCCAAGCACTCCGTCAGTCCCTCCTCGATAGCGATCTCCGACTTCACCTCAGCCCATCCTCCCGCTCTCTGCTCTTTGACCTCGCTTCTCACTACCCCGATGGGCCTTAACACTATCTCTTTCATTTCTTTCTCCCAGGCTAACTATAGCAAAACGGGTATCTCCCCGGCTAGAGCAAGCTGCTGTGGGCTTACTCGGCATCGGTAGGCGTAGACAGCGACCCCCGCTGCTAGGGCCTCGCGGAGGGCGCGCCCAAATTCGGGGTCCATCTCATCGTGCGGGGAAAAGGCGATGGCATCCTCGCGCTGGACGACAAAGATAACACCTGCCTCATCCTCCTGTTCCCTGGCGTGGCTCAGCTCTCGAAGGTGCCTTCTCCCCCGCAAGGTGGGGGCATCGGGGAAGAGGGCCTTCCCCTGGCGGACCAGAGTCACCGATTTGACCTCGAGGAAACAACGGCTATGGTTAGTGAGCAGAAAGTCGAGCCTGCTCCTTCCCATGGTTACCTCCCTATGGATGGATGAGTAGCCATGGAAGTGGGGCAAACCGCCCGCCACAATGGCTTCATACACCAGCCTCCCCGGCACCCTGGCGTCCACCGATACCAGCTTTTCGCCCAGGGCCACCATTATCAGGTCATAGCCGGTCTTTCGATGGGGATGAGATTTCTCTTGGAGCAAGACGGTGCGACCTGGCTGGAGCAACTCCGCCATTCTCCCCGAGTTGGCAAGGTAGACTGGCTCCTTCCTCCCCTCTATCGCCACTAAAGCGGAGAATCGGTTCAATCTTTGGAGGAAGGTGGCTTCCCTTATTTTGCCAGTTATCTTCACCTTGCACCCTATTTGTTCCCGAAGCGTTGCAGAACTTTGTAGATAGCTTGCGTGCCAAAATCCAGGGCTTCAACCGGTATACGTTCATCAGCCGCATGCATCGTCTGCATGAAATTGAAATCCGGAGGTAAGTTCATTGGCAGAAAGCCGTAGGTCTGAATGCCCAACCTAGAGAAAAAACGACCATCCGTGGGACTAGGCAACAGCAGAGGCACTGGTATACTGTCGGCGTCAGTTTCCCGTAGTATGCCGGCTAGAGTATCGAAGAGTCCCATGTCTGGCTCAGCCGGCACAGGTTCATAACGGGTGACTTGAAGTTCGATATCCTGGCCAATAATGGAGTGCAGTTCAGACATTACATCGTCTGGGCTGTAGCCGGGGAGCAAAGGGCAAGCCAGGTGAAGGACGATCTCATCCGGTATCAGGCCGAGGTGCTCGCCTCCGCGGACAACCGTAGCGTTGACGGTGTTGCGCAGCAGAGGGTCGAAGGCCTGCCCCTTCGTGCCAAGCAATCTCAGCACCCAGTCCGTCAGCCTTGGGTTAAGGAGCTGGCGTAGAATCAGGTTCGAAGGGAACGGCAGGGCGCCGGCCGCTGTCTGTATCATCTGGCGGGTAACTGTCGTGATATGTACCGGCGGGCGACGACGGTCTAACTGCTGAAGCACGCGACCCAGCCTGGCCATGGCGCCACCACGCATCTGTAGGGTAGGATGCCCGGTTGGCCCCCGCACAAATGCCTCTATACCGCATACCTGTTTTTCTGCGACCATGATGGGGTAAAACCTTTGCCGTCCGATGTAAAAGGTAAAGCCACCGAATTCCCCGATGGCGTAGCGAATACCTTCGAACACAGTAGCGTAGTTTTCCACAAGATACCTGGCCCCGTATTCACCGAAACCCTCCTCATCGCTCAAAACGGCCAGCACCACGTCGCCAGGCGGTCTTAGGCCTTCGGCCTTGGCGCGCAGGAAAGCGGCCAGTATCATGGCTACGCCGCCCTTGTCGTCAAGAGCGCCTCTGCCCCAGATGTAGCCGTCTACTAACCTTCCTTCGAACGGTGGGTGTTGCCACGCCTGGTTTTCTGTTGGCACCACATCCACGTGGCCGTATAGCAACAGTGGCGGCACATTGCCCTGCCCAGACAGACGGGCAATCAGGTTAGGCCGCGCCGGGTCTCGGGCAAGAAGGGTAGTCTCAATTCCTGTCGCATTGACTAGATGATTTATGTAAGCGATACATTCTCCTTCGTTACCCGGCGGATTAGTTGTGTTGAAACGAATGAGGTTCTGCAACAGTTCCACTGGAGAAATTGTAGACATTTCAGTCCTCCTTTCAAAGGAGAAACGATAGTAACTTCGATGTTCCTTGAAGATGGGGAACAATTCGCCCCATATTTGACAAGGCCGGCTTTGCCCGGCCTCCATATCGCTGAGTGCTGCCTGTTACGGGGTCATGGTGAGGATCTTCCTGGTTTGCTCGGGATAGGTAGCGATGA
>CAYSLE010000052.1:0-7994 GCA_964431905.1 uncultured Dehalococcoidales bacterium
GAGCACGTATCCTGGTGCACTGAGGACCATGGGGCAGCGACAGAGAAGGCAAAGGCCCTGGTCAGCGGCGCGGTGAGGCGCGTTTACTATCACCAGCCCTTGGAGACCAAGTATGTGCCCATCAACTCGAACACCTTGGTTGTAGGCGGAGGCATTGCCGGGATTCAAGCCGCCCTGGAGATCGCCGATTCTGTCCATAAGGTCTACCTGGTGGAGAGGGAGCCATCCATCGGCGGGCATATGATCATGCTAGACAAGACCTTCCCCACTCTGGATTGCTCCGCCTGTATCCTAACCCCCAAGATGAGCCTGGTGGGCTCACATCCCAATATCGAGCTCCTCACCTACAGCGATGTCGAGGAGGTATCGGGCTACGTAGGCAACTTCAAAGTCAAGATTAGAAAAAGGGCCCGTTATGTGGATGAGACCAAGTGCACCGGCTGCGGCACCTGCCAACAGAAGTGCCCCTGGAAGACGGATAGCGAATTTGATGCCGGCCTGGGCAAGCGGAAGGCGATATATATACCATTCGCCCAGGCGGTGCCCAACGTCCCGGTCATTGACCGTGAGACCTGCGCTTATTTCAAGACGGGTAAATGCCGCGCCTGTGAGAAGTTCTGTGAGGCGGGCGCTATCGACTTTGAGCAGCAGGATAAGATCATCGAGGTGGATGTGGGCAACATCATCCTGGCCACTGGCTACCAATCCTTTGACCCCACTCCCCTCAAGCATTATGGCTATGGGCGGCTACCCAACGTCTTCACCGCGCTCGAGATCGAGAGGATGATCAATGCCTCAGGGCCAACCTTAGGCGATGTGGTGTTGAAAGACGGCTCTCATCCCAAGGATGTGGCCATCATTCACTGCGTGGGAAGCCGCGATGAGAACTATCATAAATACTGCTCCCGTGTGTGCTGCATGTACTCCATGAAGCTAGGGCACCTGGTGAAGGAGCACGTTCCTGGGGCCAGGGTTTATGAGTTCTATATTGACATGAGGAGTTTCGGTAAGGGCTTTGAGGAGTTCTACAATCGAGTCCTAGAGGAAGGCACCATTTTCATCCGCGGTCGCCCGGCGGAGGTGACCGATGTTGCTGAGACCAGCGGGGAGCGAGGGAAGCTCATCGTGGTCTCCGAGGATACTTTAGCTGGCGTCCAGCGTCGAATACCGGTGGACATGGTTATCCTCAGCACCGCCCTCGAGCCCCAGGGCGATGCTGAGGAGGTGGCCCGTCTCTTCTCCATCAGCCGCAGCACTGATGGCTTCTTCCTGGAAAAGCATCCTAAACTGGACCCGGTGGCCACTATGACCGACGGCGTCTTTGTCACCGGATGCTGCCAGGGCCCTAAAGACATCCCCGATACGGTAGCCCAGGCTTCAGCGGCGGCGGCCCGGGTGCTGGCGTTCATCAGCAAGGGCAGCGTTCAGCTTGAGGCTATCACCGCGTTCATCGATGAAAAGCAGTGCTCCGGCTGCAAGACCTGTATCCCAATCTGCCCCTATGGCGCTATCTCCTTCAATGAGGAGAAGAAGGTCTCACAGATTAACGAGGCGCTGTGCAAAGGCTGCGGCACCTGCGTTGCCGCCTGCCCCAGCGCTGCTATAACCCAGAGGCACTTCACTACAGAACAGGTCATGGCTGAGATCGAGGGGGTACTAGTATGAACAAAGATGGATTCGAGCCAAAGATCGTTGGCTTTCTATGTAACTGGTGCTCATACCGAGGTGCCGACATGGCCGGCACGGCACGGATGAAATGTGCCCCCAATGTGAGGATAGTGCGGGTGATGTGTAGCGGGCGGGTGGACCCGGTATTTGTGCTCAAGGCGTTCCAGAAGGGAGCAGATGGAGTGCTGATCCTTGGCTGTCACCCCGGTGATTGTCACTACGCTGAGGGAAACTATAAAACGGCGCGCCGCATACCCTTGCTCAAGAAGATGCTGGAGCAATTTGGCATCGAGGATGAACGGGTGCGTCTTGACTGGGTCTCGGCGTCCGAGGGGGACCGCTTCACCAAGATCGTCAATGAGATGACGGCCAAGATAAAGGAGCTGGGAGCTTTCAACCCAAGTGAAAGGAGAGCAAATGCCCAAGCTTAAATTAGCCCTCTACTGGTCTGCTAGCTGCGGTGGTTGTGAGATCGCTGTCCTGGACGTCAACGAGAAGATACTAGATGTAGCCCAGCTTGCTGACATCGTGCTCTGGCCTGTGGCTCTAGATTTCAAATACCACCACATCGAGGCTGCGGCGGATAAAAGCATCGATGTCTGCCTGTTTAACGGGGCGGTGAGGAACTCAGAGCAGGAGGAGATCGCCAAGCTGCTCCGGGCCAAGTCCAAGGTCATGGTCGCTTTCGGCTCCTGCGCCTGCTTCGGCGGCATACCGGCACTGGGCAACTTCACCAACCGCGATGAGATATTCCACCGAGCCTATGTGGAAGCGCCTTCCAATGATAATCACGACACCACCCTCCCTCAAACAAAGAGCCAGGTCGCCGAGGGTGTGCTGGAGTTACCCGAGTTTTATGACACTGTGCTGACACTAGCCGATGTAGTGGCTGTGGACTACTTCATGCCCGGTTGCCCGCCGCCGGTGGACCTGATTCTGAAGGTAGTTGACGCCCTCGCCACCAATTCGCTTCCTCCCGCAGGCTCGGTAATCGCCTCGGATAAGACCCTGTGTGAGGAGTGCGAGCGCAAGAAAGAGGAGAAGAAGATCACCCATATCTATCGCCCCCACCAGATAATCCCTGACCCGGAGAAGTGCCTCCTGGAGCAGGGCATTATCTGCCTGGGGCCTGCCACCAGAGGCGGCTGCGGTCACAGGTGCATCCTGGCCAATATGCCGTGCCGCGGCTGCTTCGGACCACCGGAGGGGGTCTACGACCAGGGAGCCAAGATGCTTGGCGCCCTGGCATCGATCTGGGACGTCAAGGATGAGGCCGAGATCGGTAGAATGGTGGCGGAGGTTGTCGATCCGGCGGGAACCTTCTATCGATTCGGGATGTCCGGCTCCATGTTGAAACGGAAGAGAATGTGAGGACGTGCTAATGAAGAAGATCACCATCGATCCCATAACCAGACTGGAGGGACATGGCAAGATAGAGATCTTCCTGGACGACAGGGGCAATGTGGCCAACGCCTACCTTCAGATACCGGAATTGAGGGGCTTTGAGAAGTTTTGCGAGGGAAGGCCGGTGGAGGAGCTACCCCGGATAACGCCCCGAATCTGTGGCGTCTGCCCCAGTGCTCACCACATGGCGTCGACCAAGGCTAACGACGCCGTGTATCATGTCGACCCCCCTCCAGCAGCTAAGAAGCTGAGGGAGCTATATTACTGCGCCCATATGTGTCACTCCCACATAGCGCACTTTTATGCCCTGGCTGGCCCTGACTTTGTTTTGGGACCCGATGCCGATCCGGCCAAGAGAAATGTGCTGGGGGTCATCGATAAAGTTGGCCTCGCGGTCGGCGGTGAGGTGATCAAGCACCGGGCCTATGCCCAGGATATCCAGGCAGTCATCGGGGGCAAGGCCACCCATTCCGTCTGTGGCCTCCCTGGAGGCATGAGCCGGGCCATCACTGAGGCGGAGAGGGCCGATTTTGAGAAGAAGGCCAAGTCCATGGTCGAGTTTGGCAAATTTTCCTTGAAGCTCTTTGACGACGTTGTATTGGCCAATAAGGCTTACGTGGACTTGATCACCGGCAACATTTACACTATGAAGAGCCACTACATGGGTTTGGTCGATGCCAAAAACAGGTTGAATTTCTATGATGGCGACATCAGGGTGGTTGACCCCGAGGGGAAAGAGGTAGCCAAATTCAAGCCGGCCAACTATCTGGATTATGTGGCGGAGCACACGGAGCCGTGGTCCTACCTCAAGTTCCCCTTCCTCAAGAAAGTGGGCTGGAAGGGGTTTGTGGAGGGTAAGGATAGCGGGGTGTACCGGGTAGCCCCGCTGGCTCGGTTGAATGTCTCCAATGGCATGGCCACTCCCTTAGCCCAGGAAGCCTACGAGAAGATGTACCGCACCCTGGGCGGAAAACCGGTTCATGCCACCTTGGCTATGCACTGGGCCAGGTTGGTGGAGTTAATGTACGCTGCCGAGCGCTTGCTTGAGCTCTGCCAGGATAAAGAGGTCACCGACCCCAACGTTCGCACCCTCCCCACCACCACCCCGGATGAGGGTGTAGGGGTGGTAGAGGCGCCCCGGGGAACACTCTTCCACCACTATCAGACAGACGAGAGAGGGATAGTGAAGAAGGTGAATCTTATCGTGGCTACCGGGAACAACCACGCCGCCATGTGCATGTCGATTAAGAAGGCGGCGCAGGGCTTGATAAAGGCAGGGCAGTCAGCCAGCGAGGGCCTGCTCAATATGGTGGAGATGGCCTTCCGCGCCTACGACCCATGCATGGCCTGCGCCACGCATACCCTGCCGGGACAGATGCCGCTGGAGGTGATCATCCGCGACCCCCAGGGCAATATCCTGCAAACGCTGAGCCGAAACCTCTCTTGACACAAGCCAACGCCCGGAGGAATGGCTTGAGAACCCTGGTTCTAGGCTTGGGAAACCCAATCCTCAGCGATGATAGCGTGGGCTTTCGCGTCATTGAGGCATTGGAAAACCGTTACTATGAACCAGAGGTGACGGTGATGGCCACCGGCCTTGCCGGGCTCGGCCTCCTAGACCTCATCTTAGGTTATGACAAGGTCATCATCATCGACTCTATCCAGACTAAAGAAGGCAATGTCGGCCAAATCTACCGCCTGAATGCCGATGACTTTGCCACTACCCGACACGCTGCTTCCCCTCACGATGTAAACCTAGCTACCGCTCTGGAACTGGGAAGGAGGCTAGGTCTGGCCATGCCCCGTGAGATCATCATCTTCGCCATCGAGGTTCAGGATGTGACCACCTTCGGCGAGAGCTGCACCCCCCAGGTGGAGCAGGCCATTCCTAGAGCCGTCCAGATGGTGGCCAGGGAACTGGCGGGCTAGGGCAGAGATAGAGACACCGGCCCCGGCGATCAAGCCTAACCCGGTTTCTACAGTGCAGGCTTGGCCTGCTTCCTCTCCCTTTCGTCCTGCACCTTCGGCACAAGCCCTTTTGGGTAAAGGGGAAAAGGCGATGTGCTTGCTTGACTTTGGCCTTACATCACCTTACAATCCTGCCTGAAAAACGGCCAGAACGAGGTTGCTCAAGCAAATATCGGGGAGGTTGCAATATGGCGATCGTCCAGCTAAGCATTGTTCCCATAGGCACCGGGGCATCCTCCATCAGCAGGTATGTAGCCCGAGCTTTCAAGTTACTAGAGGAGCAGAAGGACTTGGGCTACCAACTGACAGCGATGGGCACTATCATTGAAGGCGACCTGGATAGAGTCATGTCCGTAGTAAGGCGAATGCACGAGAGCGGGTTTGGCGAAGGGGTGCAACGGGTCCTGACTACGGTCATCATCGACGACAGGCGAGACCAGAAGGCTACGATGGAGAGCAAGGTCAAATCGGTGCAGCAAAAGCTCAGAGGGTAGACGGTATTAGGCAAGCCGCGTCCTATCCAACCTTCGGCATCCATCGCCGCCTCTTGACAGTCACTCACCTTGGTGCTATTGTATTCCTACCCTTGCCCCGGGCTCGATTTTGAGCCCCTGGTCAACCCTACAAAGCTGGCCGGCTCAGTATTACACCGCGGTCAGCCCTTTGTCATCCGGCATATAAGCATGGTGCAAGGGGAGTATGCCCTCTCGGCAGAGGGATCGTGTGCTGGTTCTTTGACATTGCCTCCAGCCATATCAAAAGTCCTGGTTGAGCCCGCCCCGGCACTCTGGGGCTTGTAGTTAAGGTGGAGGAGCGCTGATGAAGGGCTATTAGCCATCTCAATCTACCTGTCAGCTATTGCTGCCTACCTATGGGGACAATGTCTCCAGGCTGTATTTGAGCCGAACTTCCGATAGCAGATAACTTTAAGGGAAGGAGGAAAGCAATGTATCCATCAATAGAAACCCTGCGCTACAGTAAGGAATGGCGGGAGGAGTATAAGCGCAAGATGGTTTCAGCCGAAGAGGCGGTAAAGGTAGTGAAATCGGGGGACTTAGTCTTCATCCCCCTGCCCGGAGCCCCTCCCCTGTTACAGCAGGCCCTGGCGGCGCGTGCCCCGAAGCTGAGGAATGTCAGGATACTGTGTTCCGCCCCATCCCTCAACCCCGGCTGGTTCTCACCGGGGATGGAGGAATCCTTCATCCCCATCGTGGAGCTCTTCATCGGCGGCATCGCTCGCTTCGCCCACGATGAGAACCGGGCCGATTACCTCCCCGATCTATTCTCCCTCCGCTTCAAGGGGCTGGATCAAGGAAGGCCGGAGAGTAAGGACAAACAGCCCGATGTCTACCTGACCTCGATCTCACCGCCGGACGAGCACGGCTTCTGCAGCTTCGGCGCTACTATGTGGAACAAGAGAAGCTATGCCAAAAGGTCGAAGTGCGTCATCGGCGAGGTCGAGCCGGCCCATATCCGGACCTATGGCACCAACTACATCCATGTTTCGGAGATCGATTACTTCGTTGAGTCGCCCCAGGAGCCGGAACTCAGCGAAGAGGAATGGCAGGAGCTCTACCAGATCTTCTTCAAGAAGAAGCCGGAGGAGGTCAGGTCCAAGCTGCGGGTGTTCACCCCCTACGCCCTGCGGGTGATGGCAGGGGTGCTCCGGATAGTGGGCGGCGATGTGGCTGCCCCCCATGTCGGCCTCGATGAGCCTACGGACGCGGCCCGGGGCATTGCCTCCTACCTGAAGGAGCTGATCAAGGACGGCGATACCTTTCAAATAGGGGTAGGCCGCCCCAGCTCCTTCATGGTCAAGCTAGGGGCGTTCGACAATAAGGTGGACCTGGGCATTCACACCGAGATGGGGTGCCCCGGCCTTCCGCTACTGGTAAGGGACGGAGTAGCTACTGGAAAATACAAGACGCTGCACCCAGGCAAGGCGGTGTTCTCCACCTTTATGGGGTGTGAT
Organism: uncultured Dehalococcoidales bacterium; assembly: GCA_964431905.1. GTDB lineage: Bacteria > Chloroflexota > Dehalococcoidia > E44-bin15 > E44-bin15 > CAYSLE01. The sequence goes on from CAYSLE010000052.1 coordinate 7,013, forward strand.
GCCGATGACATCGAGTTTGTGGCCGATAATGCCGCCTTTGAGCAATACGACTCCGAATATGTGGCCAACATTAGAACTGTGGCCATGAACGATAACATGGTGGCCATCAATAATGGGCTACAGGTGGATTTGACCGGGCAGATATGTTCCGAGACCCAGTTTGGCCCCCGCATGATCAATGGCCAGGGGGGACAGACGGAGACCCACATCGGAGCGCTGCTGGCACGGGGCGGACGGGCCATAACCCTGCTGCCCTCCACCGCGCTGGGAGGGATGTCCACTATCGTGCCCCAACTGGATAAAGGGTCGCTGGTGACCATACCCCGTCATTTTGCCGACATTGTGGTCACAGAATATGGAATAGCCCGGCTTCTGGACAAGACCCATAGGGAACGGGCCGAGGAACTCATTGCCGTGGCCCATCCCGACCACCGGGCGGAGTTGCGAAAGGAGGCCAAGAAGCTCTTCTGGCCCCAATGAACAGGAAAGGAGGCACATGGCCGACCAAGCTTTATCCGATGTTAAGGTGCTTGATCTGACCTGGTATGTCGCCGGCCCGTACTGCACCAAGCTGCTGGCCGATTACGGGGCCGATGTTATCAAGGTGGAGCGGCCGGCCCAAGGAGACCCGACGCGGATGTGGGGGCCCTTCCCCGGGGATTCCCCTGACCCGGAGAAGAGCGCCCTCTTCCTTCACCTCAATACCAACAAAAAAGACATTACCCTGAACCTGAAGGCGGAGGCGGGTAAAAAGATCTTCAAGGAGCTGGTGAGAGATGTAGATGTTTTGGTGGAAAACTTCAGCCCCGGCATCATGCCCGGCCTGGGGCTCGATTACCAGACCCTGGCAGCAATAAATCCCAGGCTGGTGATGGTCTCCATCTCCAACTTCGGCCAGACCGGCCCCTATCGCGACTTTAAGGCAACGGATATGGTGGAATATGCCTTAGGCGGCCCCATGTTCTCCACCGGGATCCCAGAA
>CAYSLE010000053.1:0-7714 GCA_964431905.1 uncultured Dehalococcoidales bacterium
TATGAGGAGGGGTGGGTCAAGAGTGGAATGACGGGATGACTGATCCCCAGGTATATTAGAGTTGGGTTCTTGAATCTCAGCATAGAGGAGGCAAAATGAAGGCGTTTAAGCTTCTTTTCAGCCCGATTAAGATCGGGACTATGGAACTCAAGAATCGCATTATCATGCCGGCTATGGGCACCAACTACGCCGAGCCCGATGGCATGATGAGCGACAGGGAGATCGCATATCACGAGGCCAGGGCCAAAGGCGGTTGTGCCCTAAACATCACCGAGATCACCAACATCGAACCGCTGGGAAAGGGGATCCCCGGCTGTCCCGCCATCTGGGATGACAAGTTCATCCCCGGCTTTGCCGCGCTGGCCAAGGCGATTCATGCCCACGGCGGTAAGCTTTGCGTGCAGCTGCACCATGCCGGCCGGGGGGCCCTGTCCTTCGTTACCGGCGGACAGGCTGTGGGCCCCTCAGCCATCACCTATCCCCCCTCACCGGGATGGATGATGCCGCCGGAGCTGCCCCGGGAATTGACCGAGGACGAGGTCTGGGACCTCATCGAGAAATGGGGCGATGGGGCGAGGAGGGCCAGAGAGGCTGGCGCTGATTGCATAGAGCTTCACGGCGGCCACGGCTACGGCATCGCCCAATTCATGTCGCCGGAGTCCAATAAGCGCACCGACAGCTTCGGCGGCAGCCTCGAAGGGAGGATGAAATATCCCCTGGAGATAATCAAGAACGTCAGAAAAAAGGCTGGCGCTGACTTCCCTATTTTGTTCAAGATATGCGGGGAGGAGATGGTAATCGGGGGAAGGACCCTGGAGGATACGGTGGTGGTGTCGTCTATCCTAGCTGACGCTGGGGTTAACTGCATCACTGTCTCCCGGGGCTCCTATAGCAGCCTCTTCTGGATAGAACCACCACACGGCTTGCCCGCCGGCGCTTGGCTTTTCGATGTCGAGGCAGTGAAGAGGGCGGTGAGCATTCCGGTGGCGGCGGTAGGGAAGATCGGCGACCCCCTCGTCGCCGAGCATGTCATAAAGCAGGGGAAGGCCGACCTTGTGGCCATGGGCAGAGCCCTCATCGCCGATCCCGACCTGCCCAACAAGGCGAAGGCAGGGCAGTTGGACGATATCCGGTACTGCATCTACTGCAACACCTGCATCCACGAGCTGATGAGCTTCCCCGGGTATGTGAAGTGCGCGGTGAATGCCGAGATGGGGAGGGAGAGGGAGATGGCTATGATCCCGGCTAAGAAGCCCAAGAAGGTGCTGGTTGCCGGGGGCGGGCCGGCGGGGATGGAGGCTGCCCGGGTGGCGGCGCTTCGCGGGCATAAGGTGACCCTCTACGAGAAAAGCGACAAGCTCGGCGGGCAATTCTGCATTGCCACTCGGCCCCCGATGAAGCAGGAGCTCACCATGGCCATCAAGTACCTTTCCACCCAGGTGAGGAAAGTAGGGGTCAAGGTTGAAATGGGCAAGGAAGTCACCCCGGCGATAGTGGAGAGGCTCAAACCCGATGTGGTCATCGTGGCCACCGGTGGCGAGCCTCTGATCCCAGCAGATATCCCGGGGACAAACCTAGAAAATGTGGCCACCGCCAACGATGTACTAATGGAGAAGGTCCGCCCGGAGCAGAAGGTGGCTATCCTGGGAGGGGGGATGGTCGGCTGTGAGACCGCTGAGTTCCTAGCCCAAAGGGGTAAAAATGTGACCATCATCGAGATGCTAGAATCTATCGCTTGGGATGTCGGCATGTTCACCAGGCCCTTCCTCATGGAGAGGCTCACCAAGTTGGGGGTGAAAGAAATAACCGGTGCCCAGGTGAAGAAGATCACCAAAGATGGAGTGGTGGTGGAAAAGGAGGGCAAGAGGGCAACCATCTCAGGCTTCGATACCATTGTCCTGGCGATGGGAACAAAGTCGGTGAACAAGTTATCGGAGAGGCTAAAGGACAAGGCGGCTGAGGTCTACGTCATCGGCGATGCCTCAGCGCCGCGGAAGGTTGTAGACGCCATATCGGAGGGGGCAGAGATAGCGCGGAAGATATAGCTGAATAGGAGTGGAGCAAAAACAGAAGTAAGTCTGATTTTCGATGAGAGGAGATCGAGATGACAGAACAGGTAGATCTAGACAAGATCCCCCTGGGGACGTTGGAATTTCACCCCACTGCGGGAGATTACTTCGCCGAGGCGCTCAAGGAACAGGAAGTGGAATACTTCTTCGGGGTTCACGGTGGCGACGACTGGGTAGTCATCGACCCGGCAAGCCGGCTGGGGATCAAGATCGTGACCTTCCACCACGAGCAGTCGGCGATATACGCCGCTGACGCCTATAGCCGGGTGTCCCGCAAGCCGGGGGTGTGCTTCTTCGATACCGGGCCGGGCACCACCAACATGGCCAGTGGGCTGCAGCAGGCGTTTCTCAGCTGCTCTCCGGTGGTGGTCATAACGGGGTCCACTATAGCGACTCACGAGGGGCTCTATAGCTGGCAGCCCTCCTACGCTGACAAGATGTACAGCCACATAACCAAGTGGGTGCGCAAGGCCAACCACCCTCAGGCAGTCAAGCGGCTGGTGGCCGAGGCCTTCAGGGACGCCCAGATATATCCCAAGGGGCCGGTTATCGTAGAGTTCCCCCTGTGGACCTTCAATGCCCCGCTGCCGCCGCCATCGGTGGCCTTCCTCTTCATGGACCACACCGCCTATGTTCCCAAGTGGCGCGGTGACGACACCCCCAAGCCAATGCCGCCCACCGGGGGCGATCCAGAGACGGTGGAAAGGGCGGTAAAGAGGATCATGGAGGGGACAAAGCCGCTGCTCCTTGCCGGAGACGGGGTTCACCATGCCGACGCCTCGGCGGAACTGACGGAGTTCATGGAGCTGGCCCAGATCCCCGGGGCGGGGAGGAGAATGGGGAGGGGAGCCCTCCCTGAGACCCATCCCCTATGCGGACGATGGGGACCCTTTGTCAATGTGGCCGAACCCCTGATACTTATAGGGACAAAGGTAGGGGTTTTCGATGGGTGGTTCGGCCTGGGCTGGGCCGGCGCCATCCAGATAAATGAGTCGGAGCAGCATATCGCCAGCTCAGTGAAAACCGAGCTGGCCATCATCGGCAGCCCGAAGCTCGTCCTCAGGCAGATGATCGATTACATCAAGGCCAAGCGGCTTAAGCCGCCGCCGGAACGGGCGCAATGGGTCAAGGAGGTGCAACAGCAGGCACGCCAGGACCGGGAAGATCTCCTGGCCAAGGCGGAGAAATACAAGAACCACAAGCCGGTGCATCATGGTTACCTGTCCAAGGTGATGGCGGAGACGGTAGAGGACCTCTACGGGGGCACCAATCGCATCATCCTGGACGGCTTCACCATATCCGCCTTTGCCGATAGGTTTTTCCGGATGCGCTATTCAGGACAGATACTGGATGCCGGGGAGCAGGCGGGAGTTGGCCACAGCATAGGCATGGCCATCGGCGCCGCCTTTGCCGACCCCGAGACCAAGAAGAGGCCAACCCTCTGTCTTCTCGGCGATGCTGGCTTTGGGGTTGCCGGCATGGACGTGGAGACCGCCCTCAGGTATGAGATCCCAGCAGTCTATGTCGTGACCAACAACAACGGCTGGATGGCCTCGGTGGAGTACATGCAGTATGCCAAGGGATGGAAGGTGATGGGCCCTCAGGACCGCCCCTGGGGCATGCAATTCCTCCCCGGGATAAGATATGATAAAATAAATCAGATGTTCCCTGGGGTTCATGGGGAGTATGTGGAAGAGCCAGGGCAGGTCCGACCCGCTTTGGAGAGAGCCTTCCGGAAAGCGGAGAAGGGGAAACCGGCGGTGGTCAATATCCAAGTGGAGCCGAGCCTCATCAACCCTCAGGTTTACATGGCACCTGCCTGTCTCCTCTGGGCTCATATCCCATATAAGGAGCTGCCCAAGCGAGGCAAGGCGATGCGACGATACGGCCTGGGCCAGACGCTGCCCATCTTACCCTTCGACCAGTATGGCATCCCGCCGGTCGACGAGCCCGACCCCTGGGAGCCGGTTACGCCTGAGGAGGCGGAGCCCTAAGGAGAGATAAATCACGGAGGTGATTATGGGAAAACAACTTGAGTATCGCTTCAGGGCCAAGGTGGGGGAGGAGGAGAAGCTTATCCGGGCTAAGACCTTCGACGAGGCGATTAAGGCATTTTGGGGCCTGTTCAGCGACCCTAAACAGGTAGCTCGCCTTGGCCCTGAGGTTACTCTTGTCGACCTACAGACGCGCGAGGAGCGCAAATATCCTACTACCAAGTAACGAGCCGCGGGGGCGAGGAAGTGGAGGTGAGAGTTTGAGCCACCCTTCACCGGCGCCGGGGCTACAGCGAAGCGGGGAGCATAATTCCCCGCTTCACGGTGGGATGGTAGTGGGGCGCATACTAAAGGAACACGGTATTAGGCACGCCTTCGGCATCCCTGCACCTTTCGCTTGGGCTCTGGAGACGGGTTTTTATGAGTATGGCATCATGCGGGTCCAAATGCGCCACCAACCGGGGGCAGGCTATGCCGCCGATGCCTATGCTCGTTGCACTCGCTCCCCTGGGGTCTGCTTCGGCAGCGCTGGGGTAGGAGTTGCCGATTCCGTAAGCGGCATTAACCAGGCATGGCTGGCGGGTAGCCCGGTGGTGGGCCTCTTCGGGCTGTGCCCCGGGGAGCTGAAGCGCCGCAGTGCCCTTCAGGAAGTCTACCCCAGCCAGCTATTCGAAACCATGACCAAGTGGAGCATCGAGATAGATGATGCCAGCCTGATCTCCCTTTACCTGCGCCGGGCGCTTCGTGACTGCATGGTCAACCCCCCAGGGCCTGTGGCCTTAGGCCTGACCCTGGGCGCCCTGGGCATCCTCAAGGATGGGGAAAGGCTCATCGGGGAGCTGCCCACCAAAGCCATGCCCTCCCCCCCACCGGCCCAGGCCGATCCGGCAGCGGTGGAGCGGGCGGTGACAATGCTTCTCCAGGCCAAAAGACCTGTCCTCGTAGCCGGGGACGGGGTGTATTGGGCTAATGCTGCCCCTGAGCTGAGGGAGCTCGCCGAGCTACTCAGCATACCGGTGAATATGAGGAGGATGGCACGGGGGGCCATTCCCGAGGATCACCCCCTGGCGTTGGGAGGTGCCTACCGGGCCGATTTCTGGTCCAGTGCCGATGTGCTTACGGTAGTGGGCCTCAAGCTCGGATGGTTCGAGCGCCACGGCAGGCCACCGGCGTGGCCTTCTACGGCGAAGAGGATCGTCATCCAGGAATCGGCCAGTGAGGGCTGGAGCCCGCTGCCCACCGCCGAGACCATCATCGGGAACCCCAAGCTGGTTCTGAGACAGATGATCGATTGCGCCCGAGGCTACATAAAGGAGGCCCCGCAACGAGAGGAGTGGCGGCACCACCTTGAGCGCTGCCGTCAGGAATATGAGAGGGAGCTGGAACGGGATGAGACGGAATACCGGGAGGGGGTACCCATTCACCCTTGGGTGCTGGCCCGGGAGATCACCCGCTGCCTCAGCCCGGATGCCACCGTCATCCTCGACTCCCTGCTCTGCTCTGCCTTCCTGACAGACAAGATAAAGGCCAGCTTTCCGGGGCAGATACTGGACTCCGGGGAGGCCGGCAGCTTCGGACACGGGATTGGCATGGGCATAGGCGCTCAGGTGGCCCGGCCGGGAAAGCAGGTCTTAGTCCTCACCAGTGACACCAGTATCGGCATGGCCGGCGGGGACGTAGAGACCGCGCTGAGGCATAACCTTCCCGTAGTCTACGTGGTGTGCAACACCGGGCAAGTGGTTGACGGGGTGGATTGCTGGTTCCAGGGGCAGGTTCAGCCATGGCAATTCCTGCCCGATATCAGATACGACAAGATGTATCAAGTGCTGGGCTGCCATGGAGAGCACGTGGCCAAGCCGGAGCAGATCGCCCCGGCCCTGAATCGGGCGTTCAATTCGGGAAAGACAGCGGTGGTCAATGTGGCGGTGAACAATAGGGTGGTGCTCCCCTGGTTTGAATCCCTGTCCCTCCGGCTGGGGGTCATAGTGCACCAGCTTAACCTGACCAAGATCCCCGAGCCCTTCAAAACCTACCTCTTGGAAGGGCGCACCCCGGAGGTCGAGGAAGCGTTGCGGCAGGCGGGGATACCCCGTTCCAAGACGAGGAAGATGGTGCTGGCCTATGATCGTACCTTATGCTTGCGTGATGCCCCTGCGGGTTAACATTAAAGAGGTGAATAATGGATATGGAAAACCAGCGATGGCTGGAACAGGCGAAGAGAATTTCAGAGAATCGGGATAGGAGAGTAAGGGAGCTGAAAAATGAAGGGAAGAAGGTTATAGGCTATTTCTGCTCTTTCTTCCCCTTAGAGATATTGACCGCAGCTGACCTGGTCCCCTACCGGATTATGGGCAACCTGACGGAACCGATAACCGCCGCTCACGCTTACTGCGATCCCGCTCTATGTCCCTTCGTCAAGAGCTGTTTCGACGCCGCCTTAAAGGGGGCTTATGATTTCCTCGATGGCTGGGTGACACCGGACTCCTGCGACAGCATAGTGAACATCTACCGAACCTGGAAATACAACCTGCCATCGCCCTATACTTACTGGCTGAACGTACCTAACTTCCTCGATGAGGATTGTTTTAAGTTCTTCAAAGAGGAGTTGGTTCTGCTCAAAAAGAGCGTAGAGAAATTTACCCAGAAAGAGCTATCTGACCCGAAGCTCCAGCAGGCCATCCGCCTCCACAACCGGCAAAGAGCGCTACTAAGGAAGCTCTACCAACTGAGGAAGCCCGAGCCGCCACGGGTCAATGGGTCTGAGGTTATCCAAGCGATCATAGCGGTGGCGAGCTTGCCGGTAGAGGAAGGGAACCAGCTAATCAAAGGTATTATCTCAGAGGTTAAGGAACGCAGTAACGGTCCCGAGAGCAAAAAGAGATTGCTGGTGTGGGGGCCGGAGATCGATCACCCCGCCTTCTTCAAATTGATCGAGGATTGCGGGGGAAACGTGGTCATCGATGACCTGTGCCTGGGCACCAGGTTCTTCTGGGACGATGTGGAGAAAACCGCCGACCCCCTGGATGGACTCAGCGCTCGCTATCTGGATAGGGTGATGTGCCCTCGCACCATCAGGGGAAAGGGAGAGGGATGGGCCACCTACCAACAGGACCTGGAAGATAGATTTGGACACATCAAGGACTTTGCCAAAAAGTTCTCGGTGGATGGCGTCATCCTCTACGTCATGAAGTATTGTGACCTCCACGAGTTCGATGTCCCCGACCTGAGGGACTATCTAGAAAAAGAAGGCCTGCCGGTGCTCCACATCGAAAGCGATTACAGCATGGGGGCGGTGGGGGCTCTCAAGACCAGGATACAGGCTTTCGTGGAGATGATAGGCTGAAGGGCGAGGCAGTGCCGGGCCACTTACCGAGAGCATGATATAATTTGAGGGGGTACTAATGACAGGTGAGACTGCGGAACAACCGAAGGGGCAGGCAGTCGGTGCAGTAAAGGCCACCGAGGTAGCCCAGTCAATGCGGGGTTTACGCCGCGCCTACTATACCCGAATCGCTGAGGCGCACGATAGGGGGGAGTTCGTCGCCTGGACGATGTGGGGGGTGCCCGAGGAGATATTTTACGCCATGGGTGTGCTTCCGGTGCTGGCGGAAAACTACGGGCCTATCTGTGCCGCTAAGCAGATCGGCCCCT
>CAYSLE010000054.1:0-7567 GCA_964431905.1 uncultured Dehalococcoidales bacterium
ATCCTGTTTTGCTTTTTCATGTGCCCCGCCACATCAAAGGGTAGCCCCAAGCCGATAGCAACGTCCCTGGTGATCTGATAGCCTGCTACCGGGAGTATGGCGGTGTGGTAGATGCTGCCTCCCTTAAAGATTGCGATATCTGTAGTGCCGCCGCCGATGTCAGCTAGGACAACACCGGCATCTTTCTCGTCGGGACGCAGCACTGCCTCACCGCTAGCCAGAGGTTCCAGAACTAAATCTTCAACCTCGATGCCGACACCGCGAACGCACTTGACCAGGTTCTGGACCGAGGTTACGGCGGCGGTGATGATGTGGGTTTCCACATCTAGCCTGAAGCCGTGCATGCCCACCGGATTCTGCACTCCATCTTGACCGTCGAGGGCATAGCCCCGCGGGATAACGTGGAGCAATTTCCTGTCGGCAGGGACGGCAACGGCGCGAGCGGCTTGTAGAACCCGCCTTAGGTCCTCGGTGCGGACCAACCTATCGCCGCGAGATATAGACACCACGCCGCGCTTATTGAGCGAGCTCACATGCCTGCCGGTGACCCCCACATAGGCTGAGTCCATTCGTATTCCGCTGGCTTGCTCCGCTTTTCTCACCGATGCCCGAATAGACTCTTTGGCCTCAGGGATATTCACCACCAAGCCCTTGTGCAATCCCCGGGAGGGGTGGATGCCAACCCCGAGGATTTGCAGGTTACCGTCATAACCTTGGGTGGCCATGATGCTGCAGATCTTAGTTGTGCCGACATCGATTGAGGCTACTAATTCATTCCTTGCCATTTACCCCTCCTTTTCCTTTTTAAGTCTTTCTCCTTTTCATGTGTAGTTATTACATGCTCTACACCCCCTTGAAGCACATATAATAATTCCTAAAGTGGGGCGGCAGTGTCGCTGTCCTGGGCATGGGCTCGACGAAAAGACTTTTAATCTAAGGGCGTTAGTCCGCCATTGGGCAGGACACTGCCCGTCCCTCCCTATAAAAATGGGTGCTAGATACGCTCAGCAACCCTAAGTTTAGCGCTACGACTGCGCGGATTAGCTGCAATTTCAGCGGGTGAAGGGGTGATCACCCTCTTTGTCACCGGTTTGAGGGTGGCACGGTGACCACAGACACAGACCGGTATCTGGGGGGGGCAGATGCAATCCCGCGATTCCCTTCTCAGGAATTCCTTGACCAAGCGGTCCTCCAGGGAATGAAAGCTAATGACCACCAGTCGGCCCCCGCGGTCGAGGATGGCTACTGCCTGATTCAGCGCTATCTTGAGGCGGTCCAATTCCTGATTGACGGCGATGCGGAGTGCCTGAAAGGTCTTCGTGGCGGGGTGAATCCGGCCTCGGACGCCCACCGTTTGACTCACCACTGTGGCAAGCTGGCGGGTGGTGGAAAAGGGGCGATTGGCCACGATAGACTTGGCTATTTGCTTGCTTCTGCGCTCCTCACCATACGTTTCAAGGATGGAGGCTAACTGCTCCTCAGGGAATGTATTGACGATGGTTGCTGCGGTAAGACCTTGGGAGGGATTAAAGCGCATGTTTAGTGGGGCATCATACTGGAAGCTGAAGCCACGGCTCGCGTTGTTGACCTGAAGGGATGACATTCCCAGATCAAACAAGATGCCGCGAACCGGGTGAAAATTGAGGTTAAAGCAGATCTGCTCCAAGTTTGCGAAATCCTCGTTGATTAAGATAGCATTTTTGCCATAGGGGAGAAGCGTGTCCCGCGCCACCTCAATAGCCTTGGGGTCGATATCTATGCCCAGGAGTTGTCCTCCTCTCTCCAATATACTGGCGGCATGTCCCCCGGCGCCGATGGTGCAGTCAACATATCGCTGCCCGGGCTCAACGCGGAGGGCGGCGATGGCTTCGGCGAGGAGAACCGGGATATGTGCTTGGGGTCTCATTGGCGTCTCTCCATCCCCTCTGCGATCTGCCAGGCCTGCTCCTCGGTGAGGGCGAGCTCCTCGTCCCAAAGCTCCTTGCTCCAGATCTCAAGATAGTTATTGATGCCGACGATGACCACTGTATCTTTGATCTCTGCGTATTGGCGGAGCTTTGGGGGCAGAAGGATCCGGCCCTGTTCATCGAGTTCCAGGTTAAAGGCAGTGGCGAACATCGCCCTACCCATCCTCCGCTCCTTGCTTCGGGCGATGGGCAAGGTGCTGTACCTTTCGGCCAGATCGTTCCATAACGGTGGGGGATAGGCGATTATGCACCGCTCCAGACCCTTAGCCAGCACAATCCCCTGCCAAAACTCTCCCCTGAACTTTGGGGGGATAGCCACCCTGCCCTTGGGGTCGATTTTGTATTCGTATTCGCCCGAAAACATGCTAACTTAATCTCCAGATTTTCCCTTTTCCCCCATTTTAATCCACATGCTACCACAATTCTCCACGCTTTGTCAATAGATTTAGTGCAAATTTTTGAAATTTCATCGCCCTTTTCAAGGGGGTCTTTTTATGGTATGATAGCGAAAACCTTTGCAGTGCTTCGGCGATGGCATCCATCTGTCGTCGCGGCTAGAAAGGAGGAGTGTTGAAAAGGGGTTTTTATGCGGTATTGTTTTGCCTATTTGTGGCACTACTTTTAGTGGGCATGGCATTCAGTGCCTGTTGCCCCCCACCATCGCCCTCGCCCTTCGCCGACCTGGCGGAGACGTTCGTGGAGGAAATTGACTGTCCCTTGTCCTTCCTGGGGAGCTCAGCGGTGACCGGGGTGACCGCTGACAACTTGGATGATGTGGTGGATGACATCATGGAGGAAACAGCCATCCTGAACATATCCGACGATGTCTGTCTGGGTGTGATGTTCCTTAGGTATGCCCAGCTTTCCTATGAGGAGCTTGCTGTCTATGGCTCATGGCTAACCGATGAGGTGGTGGAAGTTGGCGACAGGATAGAGAGGGTAAACTGGGCCTTCGATGGCGAGGAGTTCTCCACCCTGGGGGTGGTGGATGAGGATGGCACGCCCAAGTTCGAGCCGGTGATGTATTTTGCGGTGACCGAAACTGAAGTCACCAGCACCGCTTTAGCCAGTGAGACTGCCTCCACCACCTACACCCTTACCTCCACCAAGAATATGGAAAACGTTCTTGGCATCACCGTGATCAGCGCCACCATCAAGGTGATCATTACCACATCCGATGGATGCACCATTGAGGACCAATCGGTCACCATTAGCTTTTCTACCGCACCGTTGTGGCAGGCTCAAGCCACAAAAAGCGAAGAGGTGATCACCCTGAACCGTGATTGCAAGAAGGTGAACTGCACCTGGACCGATAAGGTAGAGTGCAAGAAGGTCACGGTTACCATTACCTGGGTTAACGGGTTTAAGAAAATCTCGGGTGCCGTTGAGGCCGATGGCTTTAGCGCCAGCCTGGAGGTAGAAGGATACCTGGGGGCCAACGGGCAGCAACAGCACGTCTATACCATGTGTGCCGATGGCGGTGCCACTTCAGACGGGACCACGGTGGGGACGCCCACTTATCCCGGATGCCCCACCCCAACCCCAACGCCGACGCCCACGCCCACGCTGCCGCCGCCACAGACCGTTTATCCCATAGCCCCTCCAATGCCGCCATGCCCGACACCGTCGCAGGTGCCCCAGACCGGAGGGATATCCGCCAGCCACCGGCTGGTGGGCAACACCCTGTGGATATATGTGCATGTCCTACAAGACCCTGGCACCCCTATTCATGACATGCATTTCTACATGATGGAATTAGACTGCATCGGTAGCGTGGACTTCCCGGAGCCGTTGGAGGTGGGCCTGCTATACCAGCTCTATGCCGACTGGTGGGGAGACATGTTCAATGGTTCGGTGCCTCAGTTTATCACCATCTACCTCACCGATGAAACGGGGAAGGCCTGGGGGTGGGTAGGGAGCGTGGTCGCTCAATAATCGATGTTTACCTTAGGTATACTGACCGTTAGCGATAGAGGATCGCGAGGCGAAAGGGAGGACGAGAGCGGCAAGGCAATCAGGGAACTTCTTGCCGCTCTCAATGCCCGTGCGGTAAAATATGATATTGTCCCCGATGAGAGGGATATCATAGCCCAAAGGCTGAGGCAATGGGCCGATGAGGAGGGCATCGACCTCATCATCACCACCGGTGGCACCGGGTTATCCCCGCGCGATGTCACCCCGGAGGCCACTCTTGATGTGGTGGACAGAGTGGCGCTGGGGTTCGTCGAGGCGATGAGGGCGGAAAGCCTGAAGAAGACGCCTCGGGCCATGCTCAGTCGGGCGGTGGCCGGCATCCGGGGGCGAAGCCTGATCATTAACCTCCCTGGCAGCCCCAGGGGGGTGCGCGAGTGCCTTGCGGTTATTTTGCCTGCCCTGCCCCATGCTATTGAGGTTCTGAAGGGGGAGGCCGGTGAATGTGGGGAGAGCGATCGAGCGAGGTAACTGAGTGCGCCGAGGAACGGTGAGCTGGCATGCGTATTCACATCTTGACCCTTTTCCCCGGTATGTTCACCGGGCCTTTCGCCGAGAGCATCATCAAGCGGGCCGTTGATCGCGGGCTGGTGGAGATTTCCATATACAATATTCGAGACTATACCTGGGACAGGCATCATGTTGTCGATGACTATCCCTACGGGGGCGGCCAGGGGATGGTGTTGAAGCCGGAGCCTGTCTTCGAGGCGGTGGAGGCGATAAAGGGCGACTCGAAGATGCCGGTTATCCTGCTTACACCGCAGGGCCGTCTCTTGCACCAGAGGGTTGCTGAGGAGTTGGCTAAACACGAGGAAATGATCTTACTCTGTGGCCACTACGAGGGGGTGGATGAGCGGGTGCGGGAGCACCTGGCCACCGATGAGATCAGCATCGGGGACTATGTGCTGAGCGGCGGGGAGCTGGCGGCCATGGTAGTGGTGGACGCTGTAGTGCGGCAACTGCCCGGCGCCTTAGGTGGGGAGGGGGCGGTGATGGAGGACTCCCACTCCAGCGGGCTTCTGGAGTATCCGCAATATACTCGCCCCCAGATTTTCCGAGGGTGGGAGGTGCCGCAGGTGCTTCTTTCCGGAAATCACGCCCAGATCGCCAGATGGCGCAGAGAGCAATCGCTGCTTCGCACCCTAAAGCGTCGCCCCGACCTACTGGAGGGGGCAGCCCTCTCTCCAGAGGAGAGAAGGCTTCTAGACAGGGTGAAAAAAGGGGAAGATTGAATGGACATAAATACGCTGATTCCGATTGAGCCCAATCCCAATATCCCGGTTGTCAGCCCCGGCGATACGGTGAAGGTGAGCACGAAGGTGGTGGAGGGGGAGCGGGTGCGTTCTCAGGTTTTTCAGGGGGTGGTGATCCGTGTGAGAAAGGGGAAGGCCAATGCCAGCTTTACCGTGAGACGCGTGGCCTACGGTGTTGGCGTGGAACGAACCTTTTCCCTTTACTCCCCATCCCTGGAAAAGGTGGAAGTGCTGAGGCATGGCAAGGTGCGTCGCGCCAAGCTCTATTACCTGCGGGGGCTCACTGCCAAGAAGGCGCGATTAGTGGAGAGAAGGCCAAAGGCAGAACGCACGGGAAAGTAGGGATGAACTTCGCTGAGGTGGCGGTGAATTGCCCCGGGGCACAGCGCCAAACCTTCTGCTATACTGTGCCCTCCAGCATCAGGGTGGGGCATGCGGTGTGGGTCCCTTTTGGAGCGAGGGTGGCCCAGGGCCTCGTCTTCCAGGTAAGCCCATTCCCCTCGGTGGAGGAGACAAAGGACATCGCCGGCCTCATTGACCCTCGCCCCGTTCTATCCCCGGCTCAGGTGGAGCTCGCCCGCTGGATCAGCGATTACTACCTTTCATCCCCTTTCCATGCCGCCTCGTTGATGATGCCTCCCGGCTTCGAGCGTAGAATGCTCACTTTTGTCACCCTGATACCCGACCTCCCTGAAATCGTTCTCTCCTCGCTCACCCCTAGCCAGAGGGCGCTTATCAGTCTCATCCGCAGGGAGGGGAAGGTGGAGCTGGCGGATGTGGAGAGGGCTCTGGGCAAGAAAGAGGCGAGGACTGTCATCGAGCAACTGGTGCGGAAAAAGCTGGTGGCCAGAAGCCGGGAGCTGGAGAGAATTAAAGTCAGGCCAAAGTTGGTGCCCTACATTCGTCTTGCCCATGGAGCAACTCCGGAGATGGCGGGCGTGCCCCAGGCCAGGGCTCCTCAGCAAGCTAGGTTGCTCAAGCTTCTTCAGTCCGGGCCGCTCCCTGTTGCTGAGGCGAAAAAGCGTGTCGGCTGCACCTCAGCGGTCATAGAGGCGCTGCGGGGAAAGGGGTTGGTCACTATCGAGCAGGTTCAGGTATACCGCGACCCGCTGGCTCACCGCACCTTCTCCGCCTCGGCCGCCCCCTCCCTTACCGCGGCACAACAGGAGGCATGGCGTGAGATCAGAGTGGCTATTCAAAGTGACAAAGAATGGCCTCATAGGCCTCCCGTTTTCCTGCTCCACGGCGTCACCGGCAGCGGCAAGACGGAGATATACCTACGCGCCCTGGAACAGGTGGTATCTTTGGGTAAGCGAGGGATCGTCCTGGTCCCCGAGATCGCCCTCACCCCCCAGACCATCGATCGCTTCGCCTCACGCTTTCCGGGCAGGGTAGGGGTGCTTCACAGCAGGCTCTCGATGGGTGAGCAGTTCGATGAGTGGTGGCGAGTTAGGGAGGGGGCCTTCGATGTGGTTATAGGCTCGCGAGGGGCCATCTTCGCCCCCCAACCCGATCTGGGGCTCATCGTCATCGATGAGGAGCATGAGTGGACCTACAAGCAGCAGGAGCAATCGCCCCGCTATCATGCCCGCGATGTCGCTATCAAGCTGGCTGAGCTCACCGGTTCGGTGGTCATCCTGGGAAGCGCCACCCCGGATGTCGCAAGTTACCACAGGAGCAAGATCGGCGATTACATACTCTTGGAGCTTCCGGAGCGAATCGCCAAGGGGGGAGAAGCCCGCCTGCCCCAGGTGGAGGTTGTCGACCTCAGGGAGGAGCTGAAGGCGGGAAACAGGAGCATCTTCAGCAGGTCACTGGCGGCGCAAATGGAGAAGGCCCTGGCCGCAGGGGAGCAGGTGATCCTGTTTCTCAATCGGCGCGGGGCCGCTACCTTTGTTCAGTGCCGCGATTGTGGCTATGTGCTGCGCTGCCGAAGGTGCGATGTATCGCTTACCTATCACTCATCGGGCGAGGACTTGGTCTGTCATCAATGCAATTATCGCACGGCGGTTCCCCAGGTTTGCCCCCAATGCGGCAGCAAGAGGATCAAGTTTCTGGGCATTGGCACCCAGAAGGTTGAGGAGGAGACGGGTCGTGCCTTCCCCCATGCCCATCTGCTGCGCTGGGACTGGGATGTAACCAGAGGCAAGCACTCCCACGAGGAGATACTGGATAAGTTCCTGGCACATAAGGCCGATGTCCTCATTGGCACTCAGATGATCGCCAAGGGCCTGGAGCTGCCTCTGGTTACCTTGGTCGGGGTGATCAATGCCGACGTGAGCCTCCATCTCCCCGATTTTCGCGCCAGCGAACGCACCTTCCAGATTCTCAGTCAGGTGGCGGGGAATAGAGTATAGATGAAATGACCGGTGAGCT
>CAYSLE010000055.1:0-7542 GCA_964431905.1 uncultured Dehalococcoidales bacterium
GCCGGTCTCAAAGGTAACCATGCCCGCTACTTCAGGCTTAGCCGTCGGCATCTTGGCCTTTTCGATGGCTATCCTTGCCGGCTCCGGAGTAAAGCAACAGTAGCCCAGCTCATCGAACTGATGCCTTATGTCCTTCCACTCACTCTCCTCTATAACCTGCAAAGCGGATGGGAAGAGGATGTTATTCTCCTTATAGAAGTGGCTGGAGAGCATTTCGGCCAGTGACAGCGCCACTTCCTCCAATTGTCTGGCGAAGCCCCGGAAACCCATGCTTTCATGTGTACCTATGAGCCTGATGAGGTTTTGCTTTATCTCCCTTATCCGGTCGTGCTCCATCCACATGATGGCCGGTGGCTCACTGACGCCGTGCTTTTCCAGGTAGGGGAAGAGGACGTTTTCCTCCCTCTGGTAGTGGTTTTCCGCATCCTTGAGGTGCTCGGCGATGCGCTCTACCTTTCTCATCTGCTCGCCTACGGAGGCAAAGCCCTTGGCCCCCTTGATCTCCTTTGCCGTATCCTTGAGTTCAGCGGCAAATTCCAGGAGCCTTTTGTGCTCCTCCATCAGTATATGGATGGGGTGTCCTGGGGGCGCTAGAACCCTTTCTTTATCCAGCGACTCCCTGAACACGGCGAGGTGGACATCGCAGAGCCTCCGGACTTCCTCCCGGGGCATGCCCTCTTTTATAAGCTCCTGCTCCACCTGGGCGATCTCGATGGGGGTGACACCCTCTATCACCGCCTCAAATTCCGCTTTCACCTCCTCGGGTTTTGCGCCTTCATGGAGCCTCCGTATCAGCCCCTTTAGGGCCTCCTTCCTCTCCTTCCCGCCAAACGCCTGGCTCATGGTCTTACCTCCCTACCGCTGGTTTATTCCCTGGCGATGTCTCCGCGCTTTGCCAGCTTCTTTTTCCGAAAATTGGCTTCTTTCCTGTCCTAAGGCAAGCCCTGCAATTCCTTGAATTTAGTGAGCGTTTTCCCCCACCAATATCTGCTTAGTGCCTGCCTACGGTCGAGTAATCTTTTAAGCACCAAATCATATTCACATAGAATCTTCCTATTTCCTGTCAAGACAGTAATTCTAAGAAGATACTGATTGATATTCGGTTGCTCCTTTTTCTTAATATACGACCATATTGCATCAAACTTATCATCAATATCTTTGAATGCAATCGTTGCATGAAACGCAAATTCTCTTTTGATATCCCAAGGTTGATGAGAGGATATTCTGCTCAATCTATCGGCTAACTCCCACCGTAATGCCTCAAGCTCCGGAGAAGGCTCTATATCAAGGTGAATAACTTTATTTTTCACACTATCAAAACAACCGAATCCTTTAATAGTAAAGGGAACTAATGTGTAATTTCGACCGATTTCGCTTACCGTAGATATAACCCTCTTCATATTATCTGTTTCAGAGGGACCATACAGGGTTATATGAGGCACTGCTCTCCCACGTGTAATCCCCTTTACTCTAAACCTTTTTGCTACATCGTAGATCAGACCTTTTGAATACCTTTTTGCATAGCCATGCAATCGAAATTCAACAAGGAACCCAGCCACTACTACCACTCCCTAGCTGGCAAATCATTTGTGCCTTTCAATAATCTGGCTCACCTTGACTTATCCTTTATCCTCACACCCACCTTAGGCGCTTGCTCATGCGCTTGCCGGAGGTCCTGAGGTCCAGGCGTTCCTCCGCCAGGCAAAGCTCCACAAGCTGCCAGAACTGCTCGCGGTCGGCGGTGGTGACCACCGCCTTCTCATGCGCCTCCATCAGCGCCACCGGGTAGCCATGCCCCCGCCGGCACTGGTCAAGAACCAGAGAGTGAACCAAGTCTAAGACCTCCTGCTTCTCAGCGACCCAGCTTGGAACCTCCACCCGGGCCACCTCTTCCTCCAGCCTGAGGTAGAAGAAGTAAATCTGGTGCTCCCCGTAGTGCTTGCGCATAAACCGCGAGCCGCTGACAAACACCGGCGACCTCTCCCCATAGCCGAGAAGCGGGCGAAAAAGGTCACGGTCCTCGATGCCAGCGACGGCGTCGCAGTCCCTCTGGCCCGCTTTGCAGTAGCGGTCGCAGTCGGCGGGGTCGTGAGGGCACAGGGCCACCCTCAGCACCCCCACCACATCGGCGCTGCGAGGGAAGCTGATGTAGCTGGCCAGGGCGGTATCGGGAAGGAGTTTCATGCGGTCAAGGGTTTCCAGGTACTGCCGGTCCAGCAGCTCCTCCTTCACGTAGCCCTCGTAATCTTTGGGCGAAAGCCCCCACAGTATCAGCGAGCCATCCATCAGGGCCAGGGTCGGCCTACCTCGTGGCAGCTCCTGGGCTATTCTCGCCAGGGCACTCAATTCCTCAACACTCCGTTTGACCCCTAAAAGCGCCCCCTCGATGTGCTCCTCCTTACCATCCGGCGCAGTAAGCACCAAGTCATCGCCGAAGAAGAGGGCCGGCTCGCTCCAAAGCTGGGCATCAGGGCTTTGGCCGTAGTGGAGGACGGCGCTGCCGATATTGATGAGATAGCATCTCACCGAGCAGTGGCGGTCGACGTCGATATGGGAGCCATCGGTGGCGACGACGGTGAACTGGGAAGGGATGGGAGGTGGCTCATAGCGCCGAGCCAGCCCCTCGGTCAGCCCAGCGACGGGCCAGGCGGTCTTGCTCAAGGCGATCTTCCGTTTCAAAGGCTCGATGTCGGCGGTTTGAAGCACCTGGAGGGCGCGCCCCAGGCGCTGCCCCCGCTCTTTCTCCTCGGCCTTGAGCTTTGCTGATAGACCTTCGATCTGGGCTGTAACCCGAGAGAGGTCAAGGGGCATATTTCTCCTTTGCATCGAGTATAGCATAGCAATTTTTTGAGGGCAATCTGATTTCTTGCCTGTGGCAGCGAAGTCTGCTATTATTAACACCGACTGTGAGCGCAGGGCTGGTCTACGACCCCATCTACCTGGAGCACAATACCGGGCCACATGTCGAAGATGCCGCCAGGCTGGCTGCGATAATGGGCCTCCTCGAGGATTCAGGCATCATATCGAAGGTAATCAATATCCCCCCCCGCCCCGCCTCGGTGGAGGAGATATCCAGGGTGCATTCCCAGAGGTACATCTCCTACGTGGAATCCTTTGCCCAGCGGGGTGGCGGCTGGCTTGATGGCGATACCGCGGTGTCGCCGGCCTCTTACGAGGTGGCGTGCTACGCCGCCGGTGGCGCCATCGCCGCCGTCGATGCCGTGCTAAATGGGAAGGTGGAAAACGCCTTCGCCCTGGTCCGGCCGCCGGGGCATCATGCTATACGCTCGCAGGGCATGGGATTCTGCCTGTTCAACAATATCGCCATCGCGGCTAAACACGCCATACACAGCTACCAGCTTGAGCGCATCCTTATCGCCGACTTCGATGTTCACCACGGCAATGGGACGCAGGACGCCTTCTACGATGACCCTCATGTCCTCTACTTCTCCACCCACCAGTATCCCCATTATCCCGGGACCGGCCATGTTGATGAGATCGGGGCCGGGCCGGGAAAAGGCTTCACCGTCAATGTGCCTATGCCCGCCTGGTGTGGCGATGAGGAGTACCTGCGGGTGTTCGACGAGGTTCTGGTTCCGGTGGCGAGACGTTTTGGCCCTCAGCTCATCCTGGTCTCCGCCGGCTATGACTCTCACTGGGCCGACCAGTTATCATTGATGCAACTGAGCGTCACCGGCTTCGGTGAAATGGTGCGTGTGCTCAAAGAGCTGGCTGGTGCGCTTTGCCACGGTCGGCTCGTCCTCACCCTAGAGGGAGGCTATAATCTGGAGGCGCTGGCTTCCTCAGTAAGGGCCACCTTCGATGTGCTCCTGGGGAACTCGGAGATCGTCGATCCTTTAGGCCCGCCCCCGGGGGTGAGGCCAGCACCGCCTATCGATGCCCTCCTCGGGGCGGTAATGGAGATACACAGACTGGCCTAGGGGTTACCGCCCTTTTTTCGCCTGGGGACAGGGGGCGGGGCATTCCTTGCATTCCATCTCACAGGGCTCAACATGGATAGTCACGCTGGCATTAGCCAGCTTTGACTTGATGTCCTCTTCCAGGTGATCGCATAGCTTGTGTGTTTCTTCCAAACTGGCGTCTTTAGCCATTACCAGATGCAGATCGATATAGCGCTCGCTGCCCGCTTTTCGGGTGCGCAGCTCGTGGAAGCCCAATAATTCGCCGAAGTGCTCTCTTATGCTGGAGGCTATCAGTGCCTCTTCAGCCTCAGGCAGCTTGACATCGATGAGGGGTGGGAAGGCTCTTCTGGTCACATTGTAGGCCGTTCTCAGGATGAAAAGAGCAACTCCGAGAGCAACTATGGGGTCGAGGATATTGAGCCCTGTTACCCACACTATAAAAAGCCCGATTAATACTCCCAGCGAGGTATAGACATCTGCGGTTAGATGCCGGGCATCGGCCTCCAGCGCTATGGAATCCGTTTTCCTGGCGATGCGCAGCAGGTAGCGGGAGACGAAGATGTTCACCACCACCGAGACCGCCATCACTGCGATGCCTATGCCCAGATACTCGATCGCTGCTCTGGTAATGATTTTTTGTATCGCCTCATAGATGATGAAGGCAGCAGCGACGAAGATCAAGACAGCCTCTACTGTGCCACTGATGTTCTCCACCTTGCCGTGGCCAAAGGGGTGCTCCACGTCCGCTGGCCTGCCGGCGATCCGTAGACTGATGAAAGCGATGACGGCAGCCACTAAGTCGATGCTACTGTGAATTGCCTCAGCGATGATGCTGATACTGCCGCTGAGGAGGCCAGCCACCAGCTTGAGCAGGATCAACAAGGAGTTGGAAATGATGGATAGCCCCGCGGCACTGGTCTTGGTTTTGAACATCTACCCACCCCTGACCGGCACCCGCCTGGGCATTATGCGCCTGAAGAGCCGGCCAAGCTCACCCCTCTCCCAGACGACGAGCAGCTGGGCGGCGATACAGATAGCGCTGTAGGTGCCGGCTATGATACCGACTAATAGAACGAGGACGAAATTGTGGATGGTCGCCCCTCCGAAAAGAAACAGGGCGAGGACGACGAACAGGGTGGTGAGGCTGGTGTTCAGGTTACGCCCCAGGGTCTCCATAATGCTATTGTTGACTATGGTCTCCAGAGGGCCCCCCCCACTCTTGGCCCTGTTCTCCCGAATGCGGTCGAAGACCACAATAACGTTGTTTACGCTATAGCCGATCACGGTGAGCACCCCGGCGATGAAAATGGTATCGACCTCCATAAGGAAGAAAGAGCTAAGGAAGGCATAAACCCCGATAACTACAAGCACATCGTGGGCCAGGGCCACGATGGCGCATACGCCCAAGCGGAAGGACCATAACCTCATCACTCGGCGAAAGGCCCATGCAATGTAGAGCAGGATGGCCACAGCAGCGACGACAACGGCAATGGCAGCGTTGCTGACAATACCTCTGGCCATGCTGGGGGAAATGTCATAAGAGCTCAGAACCTCAACCGGCCCAAACCTCTCCTCCAGAGCCCTCCTAATCGCCTCCTCCTCGGTCATCACCTCACCGGTCTCAGGGTCTTCCACCGACTCCGCCAGCTTGCTGGTGCGGATGAGGAAATCGCCCTCCCCGGTCCCTTGAATAATCGCTTCACTGTGCCCCAGCGCTGCCATCTCTTCCTGTAGTTCCGCCTGCGTCACCCCCTGCTCAAACCTGAGGGTCATTATCGAGCCGCTGGTGAACTCGATGCCCCAGTCGAGGCCGAAGGGGCCAACCGGGATGAGGAAGACGATCCCGATGAGGATGACGATACCCGAGATGAGGAAAAACCAATTCCTCTTGCCAACAAAATCAAACAACCTTTTTCTCCCTCATAGTTAACCATGCCAAATTGCTATTGGCACGACGGAGGATGAAACGGAAAGAGCTTGATACCGTTCGTGGTGAGCCTGTCGAACCACCCTTCGACAAGCTCAGGGGGAACGGAATAGCCTCTATTTTTGTGACAATCATGGCCGAAATAGCGATATCCTCCTTGCCACAGGGGTGAACACGATAAGGCGCAAAAAGCCTCGGGTAACCACGATTGCGGTGAACATGCTCACCGCCACCCCGATACCCAGTATCAGGGCAAACCCCATCACCGAAGCAGCGCCGAAGGTGTTGCCAAACCAAAAGAGGATAATGCAGGTTATGAGGGTAGTGATATTGCTATCGCGGATGGCAGGCCAGGCGCGGGCAAAGCCGGCCTCTATGGCAGCCCCCAGGCGCCTTCCCGACCTTATCTCCTCCTTCATCCGCTCGAAGATGAGGACGTTGGCATCAACGGCCATCCCCAGAGAGAGGATCAAGGCGGCGATCCCGGCCAGGGTCAGGGTAACCGGCCACAACTTGAAAATGGCGAGCAATATAGCGGCGTAGATTAAAAGGGCAATACAGGCCAAAGCCCCGGGGATTCGATAGTAGAGGATCATAAACAGCAGGACCAGCGCCAGCCCGATTATCCCCGCCACCAGGCTCTGCTGAAGCGAGTCCGCACCCAGGGTCGGATCCACCTTTTGTGTCCTTACCTCATGAAGGGTAAGGGGCAGCGCCCCGGTATTCAGTTGGACCGCCAGCGTCTGGGCATCGCTCAAGCTCAGCCCCTCGATAATGCCGCTCTCCTTTATCTGAGCCTTAACTGTGGGCGCGGAGATAAGCTCGTTATCCAGAAAGATGCCCAGAGGTCGGTTAAGCAACCGACCTGTGATCTGGTAGAAGAGCTCCGCCCCATCCTCATTCCACTGGAAGACCACCACCGGCTGGTTGGTTACCGGTTCCAGACTCACATAGCAGTTAGGGAGGAGATACTTGCCGGTAAGCGTCTTTTTCTCCCCATCGATAGTCCCGGTGGCCAGGACCCACAGGTTTTTGACCGGCTCGCCAGCGGCATGCCCATAGGCAAACTCAGAGTCGACGGCAATAGTTTTTTTCGCCTCATCGACTGTTATTATCGTCTTGGCCTCCGCAGTGTCGCCGGAGCCGACGGAGAAGACGTCCCCAATGGCGAAATTGGCAACACTGGCGACCGCGATCTTCGTGTCCGTCGCATTTACCGCCTTAGCCAGAGAGGTATTACCGCTTGCGGCCGGCTCGCGGAAAACAAGCTCCGCAGTCTTACCCACCAATGCTTTAGCCCCCTCGATGTCGGCAAACCCCGGAAGCTGAACCACGATGCGGTCCGGGCTCATGGTATAGATATCAGGCTCGGTGACACCCCATTCATTGACCCGCTTCTCAATAATACGCCTCGCCTCCTCGAGGCGCCCCTCTCTCTCCCCCTCAGGGACACCGCTGAAATCCGCCTGATACTCAAGGTAGACGCCACCCCTCAGGTCCAGACCCAATACCAGCCCGTGCCGCTCACCGATAAGGGGCAGGTCAATAGGGTCTATTGCCATCACCGCGGCAACAAAGGCAATGATCAGGGCTATTGCACCAAGCGTAACTAAATTCCTTCTTCCCATCTTCATCAAAGCGACTGCATTATGTCAAATAAGAATTGACGGAGAGAAGTCTCTCTATTAAGGA
>CAYSLE010000056.1:0-7343 GCA_964431905.1 uncultured Dehalococcoidales bacterium
AACTTCATCTGGGAAAACACTGCGAGCAAACATTGCCCGCCCAATGTGAAAATGGGCGTGAGCAACACTACTAAGCTTATCTGAGTAGCGTTTAGGAGGAAAGGCCACAACGATTAGCTTGTTCGTGAACTTTTGCCTTATGTATCTAATAAGCGGAGTCAAGTCACCATCGGCCGATATAAGTAATGCAACGTCAAATTTATCCTCAAAGGCATCTGAAAGCATTTCCACAGCTATGTTCACATCTGTCATCTTCTCCTCTGGGACGTTATCTTCAAAACCGCACTCTCGGCAGTAACGGGGATTGAGTTGATATGTACCATAGAGTATTTCAAAATCAGACAAGGTCTCAAGTGCCTCGATGAATGTTGATTGGCGCTTTTCTTTGTCAGGTGCCCCAATTACTCTTGCAGTAAAATACTTGGTCATAATAAGCTGTTGATTACTTTTTAAGAGATTCTGGATGAGGAGCTGAATGTTGAGCCAATAGAATCTACGCCATTCTTTGTCCCTTAGGCCGTGATACAGACTAAACCCGTCTACATATGCGATGACATTCTTCATATAAAGATAGTATTGACAATACCATACATGTATAGTATAATTATACCAGATACAACGCCAGTGCGCGTAACACTGGCCCGACAGTCTCCCGCTTTGGGAGACTGTTTCTTATGTTCTCTTGCTAACATATTCTTACTAACTACAATCGAGCGGAGCCGTGTGACAGAAAGGGCGGAGGATAAACCCTCCGCCCTTTTTCGCTCAGACTTCTGTCTTTAGACCTCGCGGAACTCGCCCTCCACTGTTCCTTCGTCAGTCTTGGGTGGC
Source organism: uncultured Dehalococcoidales bacterium (assembly GCA_964431905.1). Classification (GTDB taxonomy): domain Bacteria; phylum Chloroflexota; class Dehalococcoidia; order E44-bin15; family E44-bin15; genus CAYSLE01. The sequence goes on from CAYSLE010000056.1 coordinate 832, forward strand.
TCCCCACCGGGAGGCGAGCCGGCGCCGGGCGGCGGTGTCCCCGCCTGCTGATAGATGGCGGCTCCGATCTGCTGCAGGATATCCGATAGCTCCTGCATGGTACGCCGCACCTCGTTTATATTGCCTGATTGCAGCGCCCAGCGCACACTGGCGATTTTGTCCTCGGTCCGCTGCTTGAGGTCAGAGGGGATCTTGTCCCCTTGTTCACGAAGAGTTTTTTCCGCAGTGTAGGCCAGGCTATCGGCAGCGTTTTTGGTCTCTACCTCCTCCCGCCGTCTCTTGTCCTCCTCAGCATGGGCCTCAGCCTCGCGCTGCATCCGCTTCACTTCGTCCTTGGACAGGCCGCTAGAGGCAGTGATCACGATCTTCTGCTCCTTGCCCGTCCCTTTATCATGGGCCTTGACGCTAGTGATGCCATTGGCATCGATGTCAAAGGTGACCTCGATCTGGGGCACGCCCCTGGGCGCAGGGATGATGCCATCGAGCATAAACCGCCCCAGCGTCTGATTGTCGGCAGCCATGGCCCGCTCCCCCTGAAGGACGTGAATATCGACGCTAGTCTGGCTATCGGCGGCAGTGGAGAAGATCTGGCTCTTGGAGGTGGGGATGGTGGTATTTCTGGGGATTAGCGGGGTCATCACCCCACCCAGGGTCTCGATGCCCAGGGTCAGCGGGGTGACATCCAGAAGCAACACATCGCTGATCTCCCCTTTGAGCACTCCGGCCTGGATGGCAGCGCCGACGGCCACCACCTCATCGGGATTGACCCCTTTACACGGCTCCCGGCCAAAGAACTGCTTTACCTTCTCCTGAACCAGGGGCATGCGTGTCTGCCCCCCCACCAGCACGACCTCATCGATCTTAGCTGCGGTGATGCCCGCATCCTCCACCGCCTGCTGACAGGGGCCGAGGGTCTTCTCCACCAGGTCGCTCACAAGCTGCTCCAGCTTAGCCCGGGTCAGAGTGATATTGAGGTGCTTGGGGCCGCTGGCATCGGCGGTGATAAAGGGGAGATTGATCTCCGTCTGAAGCACGGTGGAAAGCTCGCACTTGGCCTTCTCCGCTGCCTCCTTGAGCCTTTGTAGCGCCATGCGATCATGCTTCAAGTCGATCCCCTGGTCCTTTTTGAACTCGCTGCACAGCCAATCGATGATCCGCTGATCGAAGTCATCACCGCCGAGGTGGGTGTCGCCACTGGTGGACTTCACCTGAAAGGTGCCCTCGCCCAACTCCAAAATAGAGATGTCGAAAGTGCCGCCCCCCAGGTCATAGACGGCGATGGTCTGGTCCTTCCTCTTCTCCAGGCCGTAGGCTAATGAGGCAGCGGTGGGCTCGTTGATGATGCGCAGCACCTTCAGCCCCGCGATCTCACCGGCGTCCTTAGTCGCTTGCCTCTGGCTGTCGTTGAAATAGGCAGGGACAGTGATCACTGCCTCGGTTACCTTTTCCCCCAGATAGGATTCGGCATCGGCCTTCAGTTTTTGCAGGATCATTGCCGAGATCTCAGGAGGGCTGTATTCTTTGCCCCCCATCACCACCCGGACCTCATTGTTGGGGCCCCGAACCACCTTATAAGTCATACGGCGGGCGTCGTCCTCCACTGGCAGTTCACGCCCCGATGGCTCGCCCCACTTGCGTCCCATAAGGCGCTTTATGCTATAGATAGTGTTCTCCGGATTTGTGACTGCCTGACGCTTGGCAACCTGTCCCACCATCCGCTCCCCGGTTTTACTTATAGCTACCACGGAGGGTGTAAGCCGAGAGCCTTCGGCATTGGTGATCACCACCGGCGACCCACCCTCCATTACCGCCACCTCGCTTAAGGTTGTCCCGAGGTCAATGCCGATCACCTTTCCCATTTCCCACCTCCGATTTAGATAGATTTATCGCCTTCAACTCGCCCTGAGTCTTCCTTCCCCTTCCCCACCTTAACCAATGATGGGCGAAGCACCCGGTCACGAAGCTTATATCCCTTTTGCAGTTCCTCAATTACCTTTCCCTCCTCCCCCTCGCCGTAGAGCACTGCCTCATGCAACATAGGGTCGAAGGGCTCGCCGATGGCCTTGATCTCAATGAGGCCATGGCCCTCAAGGATCGCTTTGAGCTTGCGATAGATGAGCACAATGCCATCGACCCAGGTGAGCCCAGCAAGCTTCCCCGAGACGTTCTCCAGGGCTCGTTCCATGTCATCGAGCACCGGGAGTAGATTCAGAATAAGCGCGGAATTGGCAAACTCGAAGGTCTCGCTGCGCTCCTGCTCGGTGCGTCGCTTGTAGTTTATGAAATCGGCCTGGGCCCGTTGCCAGTTGGCCAGATAGCTCTCAGCCTTGGCCTTTTCCTCGGTGAGCGCCTTTTTCAACGATTCCACAGCCTCAGCTACCACATCCTCTTCTCCTTTAACCGTCGGCTCCACTTCCTCAGGGCCAAGGTCGTTTTCATTCACAGTAACACCCCTTTTACTATCCCCTTCTCGGGCCACTAAATAGCTCAGCCACCAGTTCGCTCATCAGCAGGCCCATGTAGCGTACCGAGGAGATGGCCCTTCCGTACTGCATTCTGGTGGGCCCAACCACACCAAGGCTGCCTAAAGCTTCGCCAGGGATGCCGTATTGGGTCAGCACCATGCTACAGGTCTTCATGGCATCCGGCTCATTCTCGGCTCCGATGACTACATGGACGCCCCTTTCAGCTTGGCTTCGAGGCAGGATAGACCTCATTAACGCCCTATCCTCCAAAACCTCTATGATGTCCAACACCTTCTCTCTGCTGGTAAACTCCGGCTGGGCCAGTATATGTCGCACCCCAGCTATATACGGTTCATCATACCCCCGCTCATCCTCCTCCGCCATTATCTCCACCAGAACTTCCCTCACCTGCTGTTCAATGGAAGAAAGCTCCAGCCTCTGGGCTTGGATCTGGTATCTAGTCAAGCCATCGAATTGGGCATTGAATTTGTTGGAAATAACGTTAAGTTCCTCCTGCGATACTGCTTCATCGAGGGGAATTAGCTGTTGCCTAAGCTTAGCCTTTCCCAGAAGGAGGATGAGCAGGGTCAGGAAGTCCTGAAGGGCCACCAGCTCTAGGTGCTTGAACCGCGCCTTCTGTGCCTTAGGTAAAGTAACTATCGCTACATTGCGGACCATGAGGGAAAGCAACGAAGCAGCCAGGCGGTTCCATTCTTCCAATTCCCTCTCCACCTGATGGAATAGATGGGAGAGCATGCGCTTCTCTGCTGATGGGATTTCCTCCTCTTCAACCAGACGCTCCACATAGTATCGATAGCCCTTATCTGAGGGAACGCCGCCCCCCGAGGTATGGCGGCGGAAGATATAGCCCTCCTCTTCCAGGCGTGCCATCTCGTTTCGGATGGTGGCCGAACTTAAGCCGAGCCCATACCTCTTGACAATGGCCTCAGACCCCACCGGGCTCGCCATTGAGACATACTCACCGACGACGATCTTGAGGATATTCTCCTTCCTCTCTGAAAGCACAGCCCCCTCCTGATTAGCACTCTCAACTTGAGAGTGCTAATCATATTAGATTACCATCCTGTTGTTTTCCTTGTCAAGCGGTTGACCCCAAGGCTCCACTCTGGTATACTCTCTCAAGCTCTACTATCAAACCTAGAAAGGCGTCAAGCACTGCACGCTAGGATTACAGGCTGGGGCAAGTATCTCCCTCAGCGGGTGCTCACCAATGAGGATTTGGAGAGGATGGTGAGCACTTCCGATGAGTGGATCATGACACGTACCGGGATCAGGGAGCGACGCATTCTGAGTGACGATGAGGGTGTATCGAGTATGGCGGTGGAGGCGGGCAAGGCGGCGCTTGATGTTGCCCGGCTTTCACCAAGCCTGCTCGATATGGTAATAGTGGCCACCAATAGCTCGGACAGGATAGTGGCGTCCGCTGCCTGCTATGTGCAGAATGCCCTTGGCGCCAAGCGTGCCGCAGCCTTTGATGCCATCGGCGGGTGTAGCGGTTTTATCTATGCCCTGGTCACCGCTTATCAGTTCATCGCCGCCGGAGCCTACAGGAATATCCTTGTTGTGGGCAGCGAGGCGATAACCCGCATCGTTGACTGGCAGGACCGTTCCATCTGCGTCCTCTTCGGCGATGGCGCCGGGGCGGTGGTGGTGCAGGCCAACGAGCGGGCAACAGACATGCTCAGCTTTGTGCTGGGCAGCGATGGCTCCGGTGCTGATTTCCTCTATTTGCCCAGCCCCTGCGCCCGGCCCGCGGATCGGCCTCAGGATGGGCGATATCACGTTAGAATGAATGGAAGGGAGATCTTCAAGGCGGCAGTAACCAGCATGGCCGAGGCCTCAAGGCAGGTCATCGATGCCGCCGGCCTCCAGCTATCGGACATCGACCTTTTTATCCCCCACCAGGCCAATACCCGCATCATCCAGGCAGCGGCCAGGGCGCTGGGTGTTCCCAGCGAGAAGGTCTTCGTCAATGTCGACCGCTATGGCAATCTCTCGGCGGCATCCACCCCGCTGGCGCTATGTGAAGCGGTGGAGCAGGGGAGGATTAAGGCGGGGGACAACGTTGTCCTCGCTGCCTTCGGTGCCGGCCTTACCTGGGCGGCCATGGTGCTACGATGGCAGGGTGCGGCGGGAAAAAGAATGGATAGCGGTAAAGCCTAAATCAGTGAAATGGAAAAGTTACAAATAAGGAGGTGAAATGCACGAAAAAACCCTTACCATGATGGACGTGCTCTTCCCTAGGGCAACCCTGGTGCGGGACGTCCTCCTGGTCGTCGGTTTCAGCGCGGTCACTGCGCTCTGTGCCCAGATAGCCTTCTGGATCGGCCCGGTCCCCATCACCGGGCAGACCTTCGCCGTGCTGCTGGCCGGGGCGCTCTTGGGGAGCAGGCGGGGGGCACTGAGCCAGCTTACCTATCTGGGTATGGGTGCCTTGGGTGCCCCGGTATTTGCCGGCTGGACTGGGGGCATAGCTCAATTCATCGGCCCCACTGGTGGCTACCTTATTGGGTTTGTGGCTGCGGCCTTCGTCGTCGGCTTCCTCGCCGAGCGGGGCTGGGACCGCCGCATCTGGACCACAGCCTTGGCCATGCTCATCGGTAGCATTGTGCTCTATGCCTTTGGCCTGTCCTGGCTCGCCGTCTGGCTTGCCCGTTTCGCCCCTGAAAGCTCGGTGCTCGCCGTGGGGCTCTACCCCTTCATCCCCGGGGATGTGCTTAAGCTCCTTCTGGCATCAGTAGCCTTGCCCGCGGGGTGGGCGTTGCTAAATAGGTTTGGAAGGTAATCACTGCAAGCTTCCCTCCCGCGAGGGAGGGGGTGAGGGTGATGGAGATCACCTGGTTAGGTCATTCCTGCTTTAGGATTAGGGGGAAGGAGGCCACTGTGGTCACCGACCCCTACGATGGGAGCATTGGCTATTCCCTGGGGAGGCTCAAAGCCAATATCGTCACCTTGAGCCATTCTCATCCGGGACATAGCTTCGCCTCAGGTGTTGGCGGTGAGCCGAGGATTGTTCATGGCCCGGGGGAATATGAAATCTCGGGCGTTTCCATCACCGGCATCAGCACCTTCCACGATGCCGATAGGGGCGAAAAGCGGGGTAAGAACACTGTCTACCTTATCGAGATGGAGGAGGTGACACTATGCCACCTGGGCGATCTGGGGCATGTCCCCTCCTCGGAGCAGGTGGAGGAGATGGGCGATGTGGATGTGCTCATGGTGCCGGTGGGTGGGGTTTCCACCATTGATGCTGCCGCCGCTGCGGAGACGGTGCGGCTGCTTGAGCCAAGGATTGTCATTCCCATGCACTTCAAAACTGAGGCCTTACGCTTCGAGTTGGAGCCGGTGGACAGGTTTCTCAGGGAGATGGGGCTAAAGGCTGGTTTAGCGGCGCAGCCCAAGCTATCGGTAACCAAGCCCAGCCTGCCCGATGAGGCCCAGGTGGTGGTGCTGGACTATCGCCCCTCACCCTAACCCTCCCCCATCCAGGGAGAGGGGAAATGGCTCTGCTTACTTGAGGGAGGGGGAGCTAAAAGAGAGGGATAAAAGAAGCGCCCCGATTTACAAAATCGGGGCGCTTTCTCTATTCTAGGTCTGCGCTTAGACCGGTCGTCTCGTCCTCATGATGAGCGCGAGAGTCGCAACGAGAATCACAGCGCCAATGGCGATAACCACCCATACCCACCATGGGGTTGGTGCCACAGGGATAGGCGGTTCCTCAATCAGCGTGGTGAAGCAGCCCGTGTCGCTCCATGGCGACTCGGTTACCACGTTCCCCGCGCTGTCCAGGGTCAAGGCGCGCACTCGCCAGAAGTAGTTAGTGCCCTCGTTCAGTGTTACTGTCGAGGTGTAGGCGGTCACTGCGCCGAGGCGATTGGTGCCGGTCTTATCAAGACCCGAGACTATGCCTACAAAGGTGGCGTTGGTGGACACCTGGAACTCATAGTTGGTGGCATCCACCAATCCGGTCCACTGGAACACCGGCTTCAGCGGCACATCCTGAGCACACACACCGGTGGTGCCCGA
>CAYSLE010000057.1:0-7235 GCA_964431905.1 uncultured Dehalococcoidales bacterium
GAAGCCCCGGCGATGACGGCAGAGGACATAAGGGACCGAGCTATTGCAGCGCAGGCTGAAACCAATACCGGTCAATTTGACGCGGATATGACGATGCACATGAGGGTGGTAATAGGTGGGGAGATAATTGAGGCAACAATAGAGGCAGATTCTAATGGTGCGATTGATCAGCCAAACCAGAAGATGTACATAGACATGGACATGCTTATGGAGATCACCGGGGAAGAGGCGATGGTAACATCGGCGGAAGTGTATTTCGTGGAGGATTGGATGTATTTGGGTATGGAAATACCCGGTGTGCCTGTGACGTGGCTGAAGGCGCCGATGACGGAGGAGATGTGGCAGCAATGGGACATACAAGCCCAACAGCTCAATATATTGTCCGATGCCGAAGTGCAGTCTGTGGGTAATGAGAGCGTTGAGGGAACCGAGTGCTATGTTCTCGAAATGACGCCTGACATGGAAAGATTCTGGTCACTGATGCAATCGGCGGGGGCATCGGAAGTATTGCCACCGGAGCTAGAGGTTGAAGAGCTGATCACCGATTTCTCCATGAGGTCTTGGATAGCACAGGACACATACTTCATGCTGAAGACCACCGCAAGTATGTCAATGGTACTCACAGCTGAGTCTCTGGGCATACCGCCAGAGCAAGCTAGTGACTTCGAGGGCACTTTGGATATGGCGATAACCATCATTACGCGCCACATCAACGAGCCGGTCACTATCGAGCTGCCGCCGGAGGCTGAAGCAGCCCTCGAGTTATAGGTTTCTTCTTCATATTATCGCCCCTGTGCCTAGACCGAAAGGGCAACTGTGTAAAAGGCGGTTGCCCTTTTTGCTTATGGGCTTTGAGAAATTGATGCCCTCTCATGATATAATGCCCATAGAGGAGGACAGGATGAAGACCTTCAATAAAAGGGGAGACCGGGGGGAGACAAGCCTGCTTTTCGGAGGCCGGGTCCCCAAAGACGATCCCCACTGTGAGGCCTATGGCACCATAGATGAGGCCGTTTCCGCATTGGGCCTGGCCCGAGCCATAGTCAGAAAAGAACGGGTTCGGGATATTGTGCACAGCATTCAGAAGGAGCTCTTCATCGTAGGCTCGGAGCTGGCCACCGTTGCTGACCAGTATGATAAGCTGCTAGACAAGCATCCGGTGGTCACTGAAGAGATGGTGGCTCGGTTGGAGGTCACTATCGATGAACTGGAAAAGAAAGTTGAGATGCCCAGGGCGTTCATCATCCCCGGCACCTCTCAAAGCGCGGCAGCCCTGGACCTGGCAAGAACCATCATTAGACGGGCGGAGAGGAGGGCAGTGGCGCTGAGGAACCAGGACATGCTGCCCAACGAGAGGGTGCTCCACTATCTCAATAGACTGGCGGACCTGGTTTACACCCTGGCCCGCTATGAGGAGAGTTGAAGGAGGGAAATTTGCTGGACTTTAGCTTTACCGAGGAGCAGGAGCTTTTCCGAAACAATCTGAGGAGGTTCTGCCGGGATATGGTTGGGCCCAGACTGGACGAAATGGAGCGAAAAGGGGAGATCCCCGAGGATTTGATCAAGGCTATGGCGGATATGGGGCTTGTTGCCATGTCCATCTCGGAGGAATATGGAGGCATGGGCCTGAACGCGGTGACTGCAGGCATCGCTGCCGAGGAGCTGGCCTACGCTGATACCAGCTGCGCCATCCCCGCCCTTTTCCTGATCCAGAACGCCTGGGGCTACCTCCTCGATAAGTATAGCACCGCGGAGTTAAGGGACGAGGTGCTGCCCGGGGTAAAAAGGGGGGGGTCCTTCCTCGGCGTCGCCACCACCGAGCCTGATATCGGATCCGACCTGGCGTCGATGAAGACCAAGATCGCCAAGGAAGGCGATGGCTATGTGGTCAGCGGGGAGAAGAACTATATCAGCGGCGTCAGGGAGGCGGAGCGGTATGGCGGTGGCTATGTCACCCTGGCCAAGATGACCCCGAAGCTGGGCACGCGGGGGATGTGCCTGTTCTATTTGCCGATAAAGGGAATGCCCGGGATAAAAATAACCTACCTTGAAGAGCTAGGCCGGGAGGGAATCTCCTGGGGCGGCTTCTTCATCGACGATGTTCATATCCCCAAGCACTACCTCATCGGCGAGGAGAATCGGGGCTTTTACATTGTTCATGAGGGCTATGAGTTCGCCCGGGGGATGATCGCCCTGGTGTGCGCCGGGGCTGCCACTAAGTCCCTGGAGAATGCTATAAATTACATGAAGCAGCGGCAGGCCTTTGGCCAGGCCATCGCCAGATACGAAGGGCTCCAGTTCGCCCTAGCCGAGGACTACGCCAAGATCGAGGCGGCAAGGCTACTGGCTTACCGGGCATTGTGGTTGTATGATAAGGAGCAAAAGGGGGAGAATATCTCGCGCTTTGAGGTGTCAAAGGCGGTAGCCATGGCCAAGATGCTGTCGCCGATATGGGCCTTTGCCGCCATAAACGATGCCATGCAGTGGCAGGGCGCTTTCGGCTACTCCAAGCAATGCCAGGAGCAAAGGGCGCTACGGGGAGTGAGGTCCTTCACCCTGGCCGAAGGCTCCACCGAGGTGATGAAGCTCATCGTGGCCAGGGAGCTTCTGGGAAGGGAGTATCTGGCCTACCGTTAGATGATCGCGATAATCGATTATGGTGCCGGGAATCTGCGCAGCGTGGCTAAGGCCATCGCCAAACTGGGCTATGAAGCCCATGTCACCAGCAACCCCGATGACGTGCTCAATGCTGACGTTGTCGTCCTCCCCGGCGTCGGTGCCGCCGGCGACACTATGAACAGCCTTAGACAGCTGGGCATGGTTGAGCCGATTCGCCGGGTTATCGCCCGAGGTCGCCCTTTCTTCGGTGTTTGCCTCGGCCTCCAAGTTCTGTTCACCGATTCCGAGGAAGGCAGCGGGCAGCGGTGCCTGGACATCATACCGGGGAAGGTGAGGAGACTGCCCCCTCATCTCAAGGTGCCTCAGATGGGCTGGAACCAGGTGAGGCAGAGATTGGCTCACCCTCTCTTTGACGGCATACCCGATGGCGCTAATCTCTACTTCGTTCATAGCTACTACGCCGACCCTGAAGACCAGGCCGTCATCGCCGGGGAGACAGATTATGGGGTCACTTTCCCCAGCATCATTATCAAGGGGAATATAGTGGCCACTCAGTTTCATCCGGAAAAGAGCGGCGACCTGGGGCTCAGGATGTATTACAATTTTCTTAAGCTCAGCCTTGGGGGAGGGTGATGGAGGTCATTCCCGCCATCGACCTTAAGGGAGGAAAATGCGTTCGCCTCTATCAGGGCGACTATAGCCAGGAGATGGTCTTCTCCCAAGAGCCTGTCGTGGTCGCCCGGCGCTGGCAGGAGCTGGGGGCGAGGAGGCTGCATGTCGTTGACCTGGATGGCGCGGCCAGCGGCCAGCCTTGCCATGGCCCCCTTATCCAGGAGATGGCGCGCTCGATGGCAATCCCCATCCAGCTAGGCGGTGGCATCCGGCGGTTGGAGGTTATCGAGCAGGTGCTTGGGCTTGGGGTAGAGCGCGCCATCTTAGGCACAGCAGCCATAGAGGACCCTGACCTGATCAGGGAGGCATGTCGCAGGTTTGGCGAGCGAATAATCGTCAGCATCGATGTCAGAAAGGGCTATGTAGCAACCCATGGCTGGCAGCAGAGGACGAGGGTTACCGCCATAGCGCTTGCAGCCCAGATGGCGGCCCTGGGGGTCAGGCGCTTGATATATACTGACATCGCCCGCGACGGCACCCTCACCCAGCCCTCCTTTCGAGCCATAGCCCGGCTGGCGGCTAAAAGCAATCTCCCTATCATCGCCTCAGGGGGCATCTCATCCTTGGAGCACCTTAGAAAGCTGGCCCGGCTCGGCGTTGAGGGCGCGATAGTGGGACGGGCGCTTTATACCGGTGATATTGATTTGAGGGAGGCAATAAGATGCACCCAGCTCTAATCGCCGTTATCGGTGTGATAGGCGCCTTCATCGTCTTTCAAATACTGGCCCGAGTAATTCGCAAGGCGCATCCCTTCCCCATCCCTGCCTCTGCCACCCGAATCCTAGATAACCCTTTTCGGAGGCGCTTTCTCAGCGCATCAAAAACCGTCCAGCAGATAGGCGTCAGGGAAGATATGAAAGTATTGGAATTGGGCCCGGGCGGCGGCTTTCTGACAGGTGAGGCATCGCGGCGGGTGGGGGATGGGGGAGGGCTATATTGCCTGGATATTGCGCCAGTGCTCATAGCCAAGCTTAAAAAGAGGACAGCAAAGGCGGGCCTAGAGAATGTGGCACTGGTGGTCGGAGATGGCCAACGCCTCCCCTTCAAGGACGGTAGCTTCGACCTGGCTTTCCTAGCCGGCGTCCTGGGCGAGATACCGGACAAGGATCTTGCGCTGCGGGAGCTGCACCGCGTGCTCAACCCGGCGGGGGTATTGTCGATCTCAGAGCTGCTTCCCGACCCCGACTACCCCCTGCGGAGGACAACCATCGCCTGGGCTGGCAAAGCCGGCTTTGAACCATTTCAGCAATTCGGCAATTTCTTTACCTATACCGTAAACTTCAAAAAAAGAGGTGACCCATGTTGACCAAGAGGATCATCCCCTGCCTTGATGTGACTGGGGGCAGGGTAGTGAAGGGAATCAGCTTCATCCAGCTCAGAGATGCCGGCGACCCTGTGGAGCTGGCTGCCTTCTACGACCGCGAGGGGGCCGATGAGCTGGTCTTTCTTGATATAACAGCAACATCCGATGCCCGCGATATCATGATCGATGTTGTCGAGCGCGTCTCGGAGCAGGTGTTCATCCCCCTCACCGTCGGCGGCGGGCTGAGGACTGTTGAGGACCTGCGCCTCATCCTGGAGGCCGGCGCGGACAAGGTCAGCATCAATACCGCAGCGGTTCAAAACCCGGAGCTTATCCGGGAAGGGGCTACCAAGTTCGGCAACCAGTGCATCGTAGTCGCTATCGATGCCAAGCGCCTGGAAACGGTGGTCTCTCAGAAGGGGCCTCTGGCCCTCGGTCCCGGCTCCAAATGGGAGGTCTACACCCATGGCGGGCGAAGGCCTACCGGCATCGACACCATTAAATGGGCCAAGCAGGCGGTGGCCCTGGGCGCTGGCGAAATCCTGCTCACCAGCATGGACGCCGATGGGCATCAAACCGGCTATGATCTGGAGCTCACCCGCGCCATATCGGATGCGGTGAGCGTTCCCGTGATCGCCAGCGGCGGCGCCGGCACCCTGGATCATCTCTACCAGGCCATCGTCATCGGCAAGGCCGATGCGGTGCTTGCCGCCAGCATCTTCCACTATGGCACCTACTCCATCCGTCAGGCAAAGGAATACCTTGCCCAGAAGGGGATAGCGGTGAGGCTTTAGGAGGAGCCATGCTCAAGTTCGATGAAAAAGGATTAATCCCAGCCATCATCCAGGACGCCTCCAGCGGTGAGGTGCTTATGTTAGGATATATGAATGAGGAGTCGCTGAAGCGAACTCTTGATACCGGTCAGGTCTGGTTCTACAGCCGTAGTCGCCAAGAGCTGTGGCACAAGGGGGAGACCTCAGGGGGTTACCTCAATGTTCGCTCCATCTTTGAGGACTGCGACGACGATGCCCTTCTTATTCAGGTCGAGGCCACTGGCCCGGTGTGCCACACCGGAAACAGGACCTGCTTTTTTAGAGAGTTGGAGCAAACATAAAAGGGGCTGAAGTCTTGCTCAGCCCCTTCGCCTGATGTGCTTTTCTCTACTGCATCTTGTAGCGCCGCTTGAAGCGATCGACACGCCCCGCTGTGTCCACAATGCGCCTCTCCCCGGTAAAGAAGGGATGGCACTTGCTACAAAGCTCAATTTTCAAAACCGGTTTGGTGGAGCCTGTGGTAAAGGTATTGCCGCAGGAGCAAGTCACCTTAGCTTTCATATACTTGGGATGGATATCCTTCTTCACTGGTTATAAACGCTCACCTTTCTTCTATCTTTTGGAGCCGGCTCGAACGTGACAATGCCATCAGTGCGGGCAAAGAGGGTGTGATCACGGCCCACGCCCACATTGTTGCCTGGCTTGATGCGCGTTCCCCGCTGGCGAACAATGATGGTGCCAGCCGACACGTGTTCGCCAGCATAGCGCTTGACGCCGAGCCGCTTCGCTTTGCTGTCTCGCCCTAACCTTGTGCTGCCGCCGCCCTTTTTATGTGCCATTTTTCGCTCTCTTCCCCTGTTCCCTTATTGGCCAAGACTTAATCAGGTTTCTCAGCCAATGTTAGCCTACTATCTCTTTTACACATAGGAAGTATACCAGAAAGGGGCAGAGGAAGCAAGAGGTAATCTCAAAGGGGGTGCAAATGGGAAAGGTAGAAAGGGAAGACCTGGAGCTAGAGTCGACGCCAATGGCCGAAACCTTGAAGGAGGTCAAAGCTACTCTTAGAGAACACTTCGATATTCGAGAGCGGCAAGGCGCCGATTTTGCCCCTGAGAGCGACTACCCGGCCGGCATTAATTGAAAATCACTCAAAATCTGCTATAATTCCCCTCAGAGAACCTGAACAATGCAAACAAAGAGGACTGACATGGAGAGCAAGATTAAAGTAGGCGTGCTTGGCGCCACCGGAATGGTGGGCCAGAATTTCTTGAGATTGCTCAGCAATCACCCCTGGTTTGAGGTCGTGCACCTGGCGGCATCGCCAAGCTCGGCAGGCAAGAGATACAGCGATGCCGTTGCCGGCCGCTGGCATATGCGCGAGGACATCCCGGATAAGTTCAGGGACATCCTGGTTGAAGACGCCAGCAACGTTGGGAAGGCCGTCGGGAAGTGCAATATCATCTTCTCGGCGGTTGAAATGGATAAGCAGGCGATTATCTCTCTGGAAGCGGAGTACGCCAGCAAGGGATTCGCTGTCGTATCCAATAACTCTGCTCACCGGCATACGGAAGACGTGCCGGTGCTGATTCCCGAGATAAACGCCGACCACCTCAACATTATCCCTGACCAGCAGAAGAAACATGGCTGGAGCAGCGGGTTCATCGTGGTCAAGCCGAACTGCAGTATTCAGAGCTACATGCTGCCCCTCTATGCCTTGATGAAAGCTGGCTATTCCGTCGATAAGATGATTGTCACAACCCTTCAGGCACTATCGGGCGCTGGCTACCCCGGGCCCGCCGCAATCGATCTAGTGGACAATATCGTCCCATACATCTCCGGCGAGGAGGAGAAGTCGGAGGTTGAGCCGA
>CAYSLE010000058.1:0-7083 GCA_964431905.1 uncultured Dehalococcoidales bacterium
CCTAGAGGAGACCTACGGGGTCATCGTCTACCAAGACCAGGTGCTCATCATCGTTCAGGCCTTTGCCGGCTACAGCCTGGGACAGGCCGATATCTTTCGCAAGGCCATGGGCAAGAAGATACCCGAGGTTATGAGGAGTGAGCGAAAGGACTTCATCGCCGGGGCCAAAAGGATGGGATTCTCGGAGGAGCTGGCATCGGAGATCTTCGACCTTATCGAGCCCTTTGCCGGCTACGCCTTCAACAAGGCCCACAGCGTGAGCTACGCCATGATCGCCTATCAGACCGCCTACTTCAAGGCCAACTACCCGGCGGAGTTCATGACTGCGGTGCTGACCATGAACATGGGCCAGCCGGAGAAGGTCAGCTCCGCTGTTTCCGAATGCCGCCGACTGGGGATACCGATATTGCCTCCAGACATAAATAAGAGCAGCGGTATGTTCTCTATAGAGGTAGCAGCGGGTAAAAAGGCCATTCGCTTTGGCCTGGGGGCGGTCAAGAACGTTGGCCTGGGTGCAGTTGAGCCCATCATCGCTGCCCGCAAAGAAGGAGGGGAATTTAGGTCCATCGAGGACTTCTGCCGCCGGGCTGACCTCAGAGCCATGAACAAACGCACCCTGGAAAGCCTGATCAAGGTGGGGGTATTGGACGCGCTGGGCAGCCGTGGTGCCCTCCTAGCCAGCGTCGATCGCATCATGTCCCTCTCTCAACGCGAACAACGGCTTAAGGAGACCGGGCAGTCCACCATGTTCGACCTTTGGGGCGAGAGCGTGCCCCTTCCCATGCCTGCCCTAGAGCTGGAGGGGGGCGATGTCCCGCTTAAAGAGAAACTGGCCTGGGAGAAGGAGCTTTTGGGGGTCTACCTCTCAGAGCATCCCTTCGGCCGCGCTGCGCCAAAGCTTGCCCCCTACGTCACAGCTCTATGTGGTCAGATCGATGCCGACATGGTGGGGCAGGGCGTAGCCATTGCCGGCATAGTGGTTTCAGTGCGGCAACTGTACACCAGGGAAGGTCGCCCCTTCGCCAGCGCCGTGCTCGAGGACCTAGATGGTAAGGTGGAGGTTACCGCCTGGCCTGACATCTACCAGCGCACCAAGGAGCTCTGGACCGAGGGCAACATCGTCGTGGTGGAGGGAAAGGTGCGCGCCCGCGGTGACCGGGTACAATTGGCCTGCGAGACTGTGCGCCTGTATCAGCCTGAAGAACGGGTGGTGGAGAGCCTTCCACCTAAGAGGCACCGCCTCATCATCGATATTACCCAGACCGCTGATGAGGAGGCTGATGTGGCACGCCTGCGCCAGATATTGAAGGCCCTCCGAGAGTATCCCGGTGGGGATGAGGTGCGCCTCAGGGTGACCAGGGATAATGAGGTTATCAACCTCCGGCTCCCCGATATGACCACCGGTTACTGCCCCGAGCTCCACCGGCGACTCGCCACCTTGGTCGGCGAGGACCACCTAGCGGTGGAATAGCGAACCAAGGGCAGTGCTTACCAAGCTCTGATGAGGATGATAGACTCAATACCAAATAAAGGAGGTGTGCGTATGGTCAAGACAACCTCTAGCAAGGTTCTTCCTTTTTTTCTCTTTTGGTCTTGTTTCTGATCGTCATATCAATGCCAATACAGCCATGCTCCTCTGCCTACGCTCAAGGGTCTGAATCCCAATGCTGGGCTATTATTGTAGGTGTATCAGATTATGAATGGATAGATGATTTGGAGTATAGTGACGATGATGCCCGAGACCTCTCTGAGCGATTGGCTCCCATCTGGGGTGAGGACCATATCAAACTCTTAGTGAATGATGAGGCCACTAAAGCAGACATCGAGAATGCTATATACAACTGGTTAGACCCGCGCGAGCACGAGGGTGATGTAGTGCTATTCTTCTTTGCAGGGCATGGCAGTGAATATTTGGGTGATTACTACCAAGCTCCTTATGATGCACTAACCGACTCCTATGATAATGATATACGGGATGACGAACTAGATAGCTGGCTGGGCACCCTGGAGTCGGGAAATATGGTTGTTGTTCTGGATTCCTGCTTAAGCGGTGGCTTCATTAGCGACCTCTCCGCGAGCGGGCGGGTAATCTTGGCAGCTTCTGCCGCAGGTGAAAGCGCCTGGGATGGTGCCTTCTCCTATTATTTCTTGCAAGGCTTTGATCACTTAAAGCTCGTCGACATTAATGACGATTACGAAATCTCTGCGGAGGAACTTTTCTATTATGCAGAGCCTAAAGTTACAGCCTATACTCAGGCCACACCGCATACTCAGCACCCGGAGATGGGTGATGGCTATGTAGGGCTGCTTGGATTGTTTTACCAAGCTACCTTCGATACCAGCCCTGATGTCATATCGTTGACCATTGATGGAATGACATATTCGGCAGGGGAGCTACCGATAACATTTTTGTGGCTGCCAGGTTCAGTCCATGACTTCAATGCACCATCCTGGGCCAGTGGTGGAACAAGGACACAATACCTATTTACCTCGTGGAGCGATGGGAACGCATCGCCGTTGAGAACGATCTCCCAAGGGGGAGAATACACCGCGAACTACCTGACCCAGTACTACCTAACCGTCGAGTCAGATTACGGCAACGCTCAAGGTGAGGGATGGTACAATTCAGGCTCAACAGCCGTGGTCTCAGTGACATCTCCTCAGGGACTAATAATTCGGCAGGTTTTCGCTGCCTGGAGTGGGGATTCAACCGCTACTACGCCAACCACGACCATCCTTATGGACAAGCCCAAAGCTGTTACCGCAAACTGGAGGACCGACTACCTACAACTCTATATCCTTATAGGGGGGATTGTCGGCTTCTTAGGGCTTGTTTCAGCCTCAATTATACTGATAAGAAAGAGGAGGAAAGCACCACTGGAAGAAGTGTAGAAAGCTTTTCAAGTAGATTTATGAGAGAGCGCCTCTATCTGGAGGAGGCGCTTTCTCATCTCCAAGCCCCGGCCACCGCCTCTTATACCGCCATCCTTGCCCACCACTCGATGGCATGGCACCACAATAGGAAGGGGGTTTTTGGCCAGCGCCTGGCCCACGGCGCGCATTGCCTTCGGATTTCCAATTTGCTCAGCGATCCAAGCGTAGCTTTTGGTCTCACCGTAGGGGATGGAGCAGGTAGCCTCCCACACCGCGCGTCTAAAGGGGGTGGTGTGGGTCAAATCCAGCTTGTCGGCAAAGGAGACAGGCTCGCCTCGGAGATACCACTTCAGCCGTTGGGGCAGGTCACCAAAAGGGGAGGGGTCAGCAATGGCACCGGGCAGGCTCTCCATAATGAGCTTAAGCACTGTCTCAGAGGAGGTCTGAGGCAGAACGATGCGCCGCAACCCCTCTGTGGAACCTACCAACCCTATCCGTCCCAGCTCAGTATCAACCAGGGTATAGCTCATCCACACTGCTGCACCCTTCACGCAATCTTCATGGCCATTATAAAGAGGCACTCCGATATAAGCAATAGGTTTCGGAGAATGCTTGACAAAGCACCTGGGTGTTAGTATGTTGTGGGTGACAAAAAATAAAGGGGTTGAAAATGCCAAAGAGCAAAAAAAATGAAAAAGTGCTGCTGAGGATAGACGGCTCGATAGCTACAATCACATTGAACCGTCCCGATAAGCTGAATGCCCTCGATGCAGATGTGTGGCTGGGGCTAGAAGCGGCGGCTAAGGCGATAAAGCCGAACCCTGAGGTTCGAGTGGTGCTCCTCACCGGGGCTGGCGATCGTGCCTTCTCCGCCGGCATAGACCTGAAGATGGTCGCCTCCGGTGCTGGAGTCTCTCTGGGCCGCCCGGTTCGCAGTGGGTTTGAAAGCATGCAGGAGATGAAGGAAGTCTTCACCATGTATGATAATCTGCCGGTGCCAGTGATTGCAGCTATCAATGGCTACTGCGTGGGGGCAGCTATGGAACTGGTGCTGGCCTGCGACATCAGGCTCGCCTCTGAGACTGCCATATTCACCATACCGGAGATCACTCTTGGCGTCGTCCCGGACATGGGCGGCACTCAGCGGCTGCCTCGCATCGTTGGGCCGGGCATGGCAAAAGAGCTAATATATACCGGCAAGAGGATTGACGCTGCCGAGGCGTTGCGAATCGGCCTGGTCAACCATGTCTACCCCAAGGACAGCCTCATGAGTGAGGCGAGACGGCTGGCTGAGGAAATAGCCTCTCAAGAGCCGGCTGCGGTTCAGGGCGCTAAACGAGCCATCAATGTAGCCATGTCTCACAGCCTGGAGATGGGTTTGAACTACGAGACAGTGACTGCCCTAAGTTCCATGGGCTCAGTACAGAGATTTGTTGAAGGGGCTCAGGCTTTCGCACAGAAAAAGAGCTAGCCGGCGCTCAAGACCCTCGACGGGCAAAAGCTACAAAAAGCCTATGACTATGCTATTGCCAAGATTACAATTATATGCTGGCTTGCCCTACCAGGGGAATAGGAAGGCACCCAACCCCAATAGCAGGCCCACTATCAGAGCCAGCGCTAGATAAATGACACCTCCTACAACGCAGGTGCCGATGGCTCGCCCGGTGGTGAAATCCAGGGCTTGCCTAACCGCCATGACCATGGCAATGAACATCCAAACCAGCGCCGCCAACGATATCAACCAGCCCACAAAGGGGACGAAGGCCAGGATCATTAGCACCCCGGGCGCTGCCGAGAAGCCGAGGGTGCGCAGCAACTCGCTGTAGGTAGCTGAGGTCTCTTGCCCTTTGAAGACTCTGGTGCCGATGAAGTAGGTTATGAACGACCAGATAAACCAGAAGCCCAGGGCAGCCAGCACACCCCAGAGCAAATCCAGAAAGAAACCGCCGGCCGTGATGTCCGAGAGATCACCTAGGCCGGAACCGATTCCAGCGCATATGCCATAGATCAAGACCACCAGCAATGCTTGGGTGGTGGCTTTGGCATCGGCCTCCACCTCCTCATAGAGGTTTGTCTCCAGCATAGCTGCTCTCACCATCCTGTTGACTATGGAGCGTGATTGACCCATTCCACCTCCTTAAACTTGTTACTCAGACAGGGCGCTAGATATAGTTGAGCTATACTAATGCCTTGATCCCTGGCTGTCAAGCTCTCCCTTTACTCGAATACCCCGTCCACGAAGCATTGGTTGACCTCCTCCTCCGACATGCCCAGTATCTCCTTGCACACGAAATCGGTATGTTCCCCTAACCTCGGCCCCGGCCGACGCAGTTGGCCCGGGGTAGCCGATAACTTGAAGGCAAAGCCATCATAGGCGGTGTGCCCGGCCTCGGGGTGATCCAGATAGACATAGTACCCCCGGGCCCGTATATGCGGGTCATTAACCAGCGTATCCTCAGCATCTTGAACCACTCCAGCGGGCACGCCCGCCTGCTGCATCAGCATCATCACCTCCTCTGGACTCCGCTCCCTGGTCCATTCCTCCACCAGCCGATCCAGTTCATCCTCGTTTTCCTTCCTCCCCATCAGGGTGGCGAACTTGGGGTCTTTGGCCCACGGCGGGTCGCCGATAGCTCGGCAAAAGGCTCCCCACTGTTCATCATCGAAGACGGCGATGACACACCACCTATCATCCTTTTTCCCAGGCGTTGGGCCCTGGGCACTGAGGTAGACACAAGCCCTTTCCTCCCCTCTACAACGGTAGGCACCATGGGGGGCAGCGTAAGGCAGGCGATTTCCGTTACGGGAGTGGGCTCGCTTGTTCACCGTATAGTCCAAAATGGCCGTCTCCAAGATGGAGACTGCAGACTCAAGCTGAGACATCACTATGTGCTGGCCTCTGCCTGTCCTCTGTCGGTGACGAAGGGCAACGACAATAGATATGAAGAGATGGCCACAGTTTATGACATAGTCGGTATAGTTGGTGCCAGTTCCTATAGGGGGACGGTGGGGGAAGCCAGTGAGATGGGCCAAGCCGCCCAGGGGCGTGATCAGCGCCCCATAGCCAGCATAGTACTTGTGGGGCCCGCTGAGGCCCTGCATCGGCTGATCCACCCAGATGAGCTCAGGCTTTAATTGGGCAAATCTCTCATAAGTAAGCCCCAATCGCTCCATGACTCGAGGGGAGAAGTTCTCCACCACTATGTCACTAGCTAGGATCAGTTTGGTAGCGATCTCCACCGCCTTGGGGTGGGTCAGGTTGAGCGCCATGGAGAGCTTGCTGGAGTTGAAGTTGTTGAAGAAGCCACCGCAGTTCAGATTTCCCGCTTTGTCATCGGGGACGGGCTGGACGAACCTGAGTCGGTCGAAGCGGGTCATCGATTCCAGCTTGATAACCTCGGCCCCGTAGTCGGCCAGCATCTTGGTGGCAATAGGCCCGGCGGCAAACCAGGTAAAATCACAAACCCTTATCCCATCGAAGGGCAGTCTCCTCTCAGCCATTGTTCCCTCCTTCTAGATGACCCCGCCTTGCTTTAGCGTGATCAACTCCTCCCTGGAGAAGCCTAATTCCGCCTCATAGATCTCCTGATTGTGCTCCCCAATGAGAGGGGCCCTCTTTCTGATCCGCCACGGCGTCGCCGACAGGTGATAGGGGGCACCGGGATACTTGAGGACTGCCCCCAGCTCAGGGTGCCCCACATCGATGAAGTAGCCCAGGGCTTCAAGCTGGGGATTTTCCAGCAGGTCCTCAACGGTGCTTACCATTGAGAGCTGGAGGCGCCTCTGCTGAGCGCCGTCGTAGAGCTCCTGCTTGGTATGGCTCTTGAGGAAGGCCCTAAACTGCTCATCCACTGGAGCGTATTCCTCCTTCAGGAAGCGGTCGTAGGCCTCCCGGTTCATCACCAGCCCGAAGATGAAGAAAAGGTCGTCCAGCTTTGCTATCACCTCTTTTCTTTCCCTGATGTCACCGGCCATCCCCTCGCTTTCCATCCAATCCAGGAGTATCGACCACAGCCCGCTCATCATGAAGATATTCACATATCCATCCTTGCATTCAAAGGTCCCCATTGCGGGATGAGCTGGCGCCAGCCCGCTGACCCCGGTCCGGCAGCGAATCTCCCGCCTCAGGTCATAGGTTTGCATCGCTGACTCCTGGGCGATGGCCACCGCCTCTTGCATGGAGACATCCACATGCTGGCCCTCTCCAGT
>CAYSLE010000059.1:0-6223 GCA_964431905.1 uncultured Dehalococcoidales bacterium
ACCGCCGAGGCCATGATGCCAGTGGCCGGGCCTCAGATATGGGGATTGGCCAGCCCGCCTTCGGTTACGCGCTCCACCCGAAGCTACCTCAGCTTCTTCGTCAATCGGCGATGGGTGAATAGCCGCCTTCTGAGTCGAGCGGTGGAGGATGCCTATCGCGGTCTGCTCATGGTGGGAAAACACCCTATCGCCGTGCTCAATATCTCCCTCCCCCATCAGGATGTGGATGTTAATGTCCACCCGACCAAGACTGAGGTCAGATTCCGCTATGAGCAGGCTCTTTTCTCTGCGGTGCAGCGGGCGGTGCGCGCCGCCCTGGTGCAGGAGATGCCTGTGCCGGTGATGAGCAGGCCGCCAAGCCCGCTTACTCCTTCCCTTCCCCAAGAGCACCCCGTGGCCAGCCAGGAAAGGCTGTTCCAGGGCTTGGACGCAGCTAAGCCTACTTCGAAATCGGCCCTGCCTATCTTGCGCGTCCTGGGTCAGCTCTCCGCCGCCTACATTATCGCTGAAGGCCCCGATGGGCTGTATCTCATCGATCAGCACGCCGCCCACGAGCGTATCCTCTTCGAGAAGGTCCGCGCCCAGCGGGTGAGGAGGGAGGTGGAGGTTCAGGGCATGCTCGAGCCGTTGAGCATTGAGGTTACGCCACGCCAGGAGGAAGTGGTTAAGGCCGGCGAGGAGCTTCTTACCTCCTATGGCTTTGCCATTGAGCCCTTCGGCCAGCGAACCTACCTGGTGCGCACCGTGCCCGCCCTGATCAAGGGGGACAAGGTGGTTGAGGCGGTGGCTGAGGTGCTGGATTCCATAGGTAGCGAAGGCGACCGGGCGAGATGGGAGGATAAGATCGCTCAGTCCCTAGCCTGCCATGGTGCAGTGAAGGCGGGACAGGTACTCAGCCCGGAGGAGATGCGACAGCTGGTGCGCCAGCTGGAGTCGACGGAGTCGCCCCAGACTTGCCCCCATGGCCGACCCACAATGATCCGCTTCAGTTCCTCACAATTGGAGAAGGAGTTTGGCCGCTCTTCATAGCTCCAAGTAGCTGTGGGCGTAGATCGTCTTGTTCTCCAGAACCCTGATGGTCTTCAAGATGGCGGCCTGCCCCGGGTCGCTCATGTCCACGATGGAAGGGTCGAATTCCTGCTCAGCGGCATAGGCATCGTAGAGGGCCAGGTAAATCCTCCCCTTAGCCGTGGAAGCGTCCCGATTGGTAATGATCCGTATGGTCTCCATCAGCTCATCATCGAAGGGGTCGAGAATGGCTGAGTCAAGCCCGGCGCCCATGAGCATCACCAGGTAGACGCGGTTGAGGATCGGTCTTACATCCTTGGGAGCACCGTTGGATATATTGGAGAGCCCACAGGTGGTGTGAAGGGGGGGATCGGTTATCTGCCTGAAGATGCGCACCGACTTACATACATGAGGGGCATGTTCCTGGGTGCCATTCACGGTCATTACCAGGGGATCGATGTAGACACTCTCCAGGGGCACGCCGTATTGCTCAATGGCGGGGAGCAAGTCCTCAGAGAGGATCTCCAGCCGGGCATCAGCGCTCACCGGCAGGCCGGTGGCGCGCAGGGTGAGGGCGATAATATTGGCGTTGTGTTTTGCCGCCATAGGGAAGGCAACCGCCATTCGCTCCGGATCGGCATTGGTGCTATTGATCAGTGGCTTCTTCTTTACGATCTTGAGCCCGGCTTCTATCGCCTGGGCGTTGGTGGTGTCCAGTGATAGGGGGACATCGACGACCTCTTGAACTGTGTTCACCAGCCAGGTCATCACTTCAGGGCCGGCCTTCTTTTGGGGACCGATGTTAAGGTCGAGCATATTAGCCCCCTTCTTTACCTGGCGCTTGGCTAGGTCCTGGATGAAGGCCTTGTCCCTCTCCTCGACGGCTGTCCTTACTGTCTTCGAGATTATTTGCAGGCATTCCCCGATGGCAAGCATGTTACTCCTCCTTTCATATTAAACCTAGCTTCCCCGCGATCGCGGCAATGCCCTGTTTAAGGGGCGAGTCCGGGCCGAGCTCGGTTAATGGTGCTCCCTTTACCTCTAGCTGCATCATCCCCGGGTCCTCGGGGAGCACCCCGATGAGCTCCAAGCTCGCCTCCCTTATCGCCTGTTCGATCTCCGGGGGCAGGCCATCTTTTACCCGATTGACCACCAGAGCGGTCCTCCCCACATGGGTCCGCAGTTCGCTGATAAGCTCCTTCATCCGAGCGGCGGCGGAGATACCCCTTATTGTTGGGTCTGAGACGATGAGCAGAATGTCCACATCCCGCGTTGTCTGGCGACTTATATGCTCCATGCCCGCCTCGGAGTCGATTACCACGTAGTCATAGTTGCTCCCCAGGCGATCGATGGAGTGGCGGATCATGTTATTGGCGGCACAGTAGCACCCCGGGCCCTCGGGCCGTCCCATAGCCAGCAGGTCTACCCCTTTGGATTCCACCAGCGCCTCCTGCATCTTCAACTCCAGGTAATCCGGTTTCGATATCCCCGGTTCCAGCTTACCCTTTCTGGCAGCGCTGGCCATTTGCTCCCGCACCCGGCCCACGGTCTCCTCCAGGGGCAAGCCCAGGGCCATATGAAGATTGGAGCTGGGGTCGCCATCGATGGCGAGCACCGCCCCCTTCTGGGTGAGGAGCTTGATGAGGAGGGCAGCAATGGTGGTCTTGCCCGTGCCCCCCTTTCCCGCAATAGCGATTGTCTTAGTCATGCTCTGATGTTCAACTCCTGCTTTTCTAGAAGTGCCTTGACCGAGGGGAAGTTATCGATGTCGGTATGGGGCAGGAAATGCGCCGCAGTGAATTCGCTCATAAAGGAGCCATCGGCGATTAGTTCCAGGTAGGTGATCTTGTTTGCGATCTCCTCCGCCTCCTCCCGGGCATATTTGGAGAGAAGGGCATCATAGGCCCCCCAGGCCGAGGTATTTCCCAGGAACTTGAACCGGTCCCAAGGCAGATCGGGGAGTAGCCCGATCTGGATCGCCGCCTCCACGTTTATGTGTTGGCCGAAGGCTCCCCCTATGAGGACCTCCTCCATATCTGACAATGCGATGCCAATGCTTCGCACCATCACCATGATGGCGGCGTAGATCGCGGCCTTGGTGCGAATAAGGTTATCGATGTCCACCTCGCTGAGCACGATGTCTGGCCTCTCTCCAGACCCCCAGGCGATAACATACTCCGGGCCGTGATCCCCAAGGCGAACTCGGCTCTTCTCACCCATAATGCTGTTGACGTAGTCAAGCTTAATATGACCCGCCCTATCGATCACCCCGGTGATGAGCATTTCGGCCAGCGCTGAGATCATCCCAGAGCCGCAAATACCCCGGGGGGCAACATTACCCATCACTCTGATAGTGGGCTCTAGGGTTTTTGAGTTTATCCTCACCTCCTCGATGGCGCCCTTTACTGCCCTCATGCCGGATCTGACCCCAGCGCCCTCAAAGGCGGGCCCAGCGCTACAGGCGCAGGCGGTCATCCACTCGGAGTTGCCCAGGACGATCTCGCCGTTGGTGCCCACGTCGAGAAAGAGGGTGAGCTTGTCTGCCTTATACAAACAGGAGCTCAAGACTCCGGCGGTGATGTCGCCACCGACGTAGGCAGCGACTGCGGGAAGGCAATAGACCGAAGCATTAGGGTTGATGGCCAGGCCCAACTCCCGGGCAGTGACCGGAGGAAAATGAGTTGCCGTTGGCACATAGGGCTCCTCCCTGATATGCCTTGGGGGCAATCCCAGGAAAAGGTGGAGCATGGTGGTATTACCGGCAGCCACCAGCTCCTCGATGTCGGTGGTGGCGAAGCGGTGTTTTTGGGCTAGCTCATCCATCAGTTCGTTGATGGTCTCGATCACCAGGCCCTGGAGCTCCTCCAGCCCTTTATCTTGGCGCTCGGCGTATACAATGCGCGAGATGACGTCCTCGCCCCGAGATATCTGTTTG
The DNA here is from genome assembly GCA_964431905.1 of uncultured Dehalococcoidales bacterium. Lineage (GTDB taxonomy): Bacteria > Chloroflexota > Dehalococcoidia > E44-bin15 > E44-bin15 > CAYSLE01. The sequence goes on from CAYSLE010000059.1 coordinate 3,944, forward strand.
TTCCGGGAGGACACCGCATCGATTAAGCGGCCGGACTTGAGGTTGACCAGGTCAACGACCACGTTGGTAGTGCCTATATCCACCGCTGTTCCCAGCAAAGGCCCCCGTGAACGACCGGGGCGCAGACTGATGAGGCGGGCGCTCTGCTGCCTATGGCCAAGGGCTATTGTGGCGGTAACCTTCCAGTCGTTTTGACGCAAAGTGGCCGCCAGCTCTCTCATTAGGGGTAGCTCCACCAGAAGGTTATCGATGCCGTGCTCCTTTTCCAGCGATCTTACCAAGCGATCGGAATCGGTAGCATTATCCTCCAGGGTAGGGGGTGGGAGTTCCAGGAAAAACCGGCGCACCAAGGGATAGTGGGGCCAATCACACCAGAAGGGGGTGGCGCTCCGGGCGGCAGCGGTCTCAGCGATGACCTTCTCCCGCTCCTTTTGCGGGGGCACATAGATAACCAGGTCCCCGGCCACCCTGGCAACGCAGGAAAGGACCCACCCTTGCTCTCTCTGCTGAGGGGTGAGGTGGGGGTTTTCGCGGTGAGTAGCACCGCCGCTCTCCACCTTGACCAGACACCTACCGCATCGCCCCTGGCCGCCGCAGGGGGTATCGATGGCCACCCCGGCCTTGACCGCAGCATCGAGGAGTAAAGCGCCCTCAGCAAGCTGAGCGCTTTTTCCTTGAGGCTGGAAGGTTACATTGAAGGTAGGACCCTTATTGCTCAATCCTCGTCTCCACTAACCACCATTATACCGGGGAACATTACGGTCGGACACTGTCTAATAATGACATAAGCATTATAAACGGGGCTGTAGGCCCTGGCGTAACCGGTGATTCGGCCGCCTCCGGCCATTATTCCCCTCTCGTCGGAGTCGAAGGGGACGGATTCCCGAACTGCCCTGGCTATCGAACTTGCACGATTTGAAATCGTAGCTAGGCTTTCCAATTCTGCTTCAAGAAGCCGCCCACATCCACTGCGTCACGGGGGCCGACCATGATCTTCCAGCCGGAGAGTTCCTCCTCAAGCTCACCGCGAAGCACTGCGACATGCCCGGGGATGATCACGCTGCGATGGCTTATCTTTTCGGCGATGTTAAACTGCTTGACCGTCTTGGCGATCTTCGCCGCATCGAACTTGCCCGCAGCCCATGAGGTGAGCACCGAGAGCCCCTCGGTATCACATACCAGAAGCCAGGAGGGGAAGCCACTGGACTCCAGCTCCCCGGCGATAGAGAAGTAGGTCAGTGAGAAGTTGGTGGTGACGCACAGGGGGCTTTCCGGCTTGGGCGAGCCTATCTCGTAAATCCCGGGTGCCATCTGAATAGGCTTCTGTGGGTCGGTGTAGATGTTTAGGCGTAGGGTGAGCAGGGGATAGGACATGGCCGGGGAGAAGCGATCGAGCACGACGATCCCGGCATACTTGGCGATCTGTTGCCCGGCAAGAAGCGCCTCTTCCTCCGGACTGGTTGCCGCCTCGCCGGGGAAGGTGATAACCGGGTAGCCTAAAAGGCGGAAACTTTTCTTCAGCGCCAGCCGACGAATCTGGGTCAATGTGGAGAGGGAGGGGCCAAAGTCACGAGCCCCGGGATCGAGGATAATATCTTCCACCTTAGCCTCGGTCACCCTCTTCACTAAATCAGCGAGCTGGTCGAGCCCTCCCCCCTCATAGACCGCCAGGGGGCATTGGTGCTTCTTGGCCAGCTCCACCATCCCATCGCAGTTTTCCCTGGTTGCGGCGTAGATCAGCGGCTTTGAGCTGGCTACCTTTTCCAGCGCTTGGCCCATAGTCGATGGGTCACTTGACATGAGAATCAAGGGGAGGTCGGCCTTGGATTTGACCATTTCCACGCATTTAACGAAATTCCCCCCATCCTTGGAATCGTTCTGAATAGCAAAGCCATCAAGGCTTAGCTGCCGGCCCACCCGTTCCACGCTATAGCGTGCCACCTCATCCACAGACTTGGCCAGGTCAGCGGGGGGCTGGTTGTCCTTAAGCCGCACCACGATGCCCGGCGAGTGGTAGAAGGTCTTCTCGTGGCGGAACATGACCACCTCATTGCCCACCTCGATCTTCTTATCGCCGGAGCCAATGGTGATCAGGCGAATCGGGGGCCGAGAAGCGGCCTCAAGCGCCTGCTTCGACTCTTCGGAGACATAGGGACAGAGGGTAAGCTCAACACTCTTGGTGGCCAGCTTCATGGCGAAGGCCAGGCAAGTGGGGAAACCACACTCCTTGCAGTTGGTCTTGGGCAGGAATTTATAGATCTCGATGCCGGTGAGTGCCAT
>CAYSLE010000060.1:0-5830 GCA_964431905.1 uncultured Dehalococcoidales bacterium
AGCAGGAGTATAGCTCCTTACAACACTGCATCAACCCCATCCCCTGTGTCCCCTTCCCCTTGCCAAGGGAAGGGGAGGAGATTGGAAAGAGGGGCTAGCGCCCCTCTTAAACGCCCTCAGCTTTGCCCTGAGGAGAGTCAAAGAGAGGCAGGGCAACGTCATTGCAAGGAGCGCTAGCGACGAAGCAATCCCCGCTAATGAGATTGCTTCGCCTTCGGCTGGCAATGACAGAGGCGGGATTTCGGCCTGCTCGCTCGTCTGTCATTGTTACGAAAACAAAGTTTCATCCGTTCGCCCTGAGCCTGTCGAAGGGCCATTCATGGTTCGACTAGCTCACCACGAACGGGGTTTGACAAGCCTGTCCTGAGCGTAGCCGAAAGAGGGTGAGGGTCTTAGCGATGGGGGGAAGCCCGACATCTTAAAATCGAGGCTTTTCAAAATCGAACGGCTCCCCCAAACGGAAAGGGGGGGTGATTTTTTATTATGAGGCAAGGCTGGTGGTTTGAAAGGATTTACACTGGGGCTGAGTTGTGCTATAATGCGTCGTCTGATATGGAGAAAGAGAAAAAACAGTCGATCGTAGAGGGTTTTCGACTTCACGAAGGGGACTCCGGTTCCCCCGAGGTTCAAATTGCCCTCCTTACCGAGAGGATAAATCAGCTTACGGAGCATCTGAGGGCTCATCGCCACGATTATCACTCCGAGCGCGGGCTTCTGCGTATGGTAGGGCAGCGGCAAAGGCTACTCAAGTACTTGAAAGAAGTCGATCAAGAGCGTTATCGGGCGCTAATAGCAAGGCTTGGTCTACGAAAGTAATTCCTCAAGGCCATGTAGGCTAAACTCACAATGCCACAGGCTTTTGAATGTGCAATGGGAGGGCGAATGCTTAGCATCGAGACGGGCAGGCTTGCCGGGCAGGCGGATGGTGCGGTGACAGTGCGCTATGGCGATACGGTGATATTGGTTACCGCGTGCGCCTCAAGCGAGCCCAGGGAGGGGGCCGATTTTCTGCCCCTGACTGTGGACTACGAGGAGCGGCACTACGCCGCCGGTAAGATCCCAGGGAGCTATTTCAGAAGGGAGGCGCGCCCCAGTCAGGATGCGATCCTCGCCGACCGGCTCATCGACCGCTCGCTTCGCCCTCTCTTTCCCAAGGGCTTCTGTAACGATATCCAGATCGTCGTCACCGTGCTCTCAACGGATCAAGAGAACGACCCTGACATTCTGGCTATAGTTGGTGCATCGGCCGCGCTATCGATCTCCACCATCCCCTTTGAGGGGCCTGTGGCTGCGGTTCGTGTCGGTTGTATCGGTGGGGATTTGGTGCTGAATCCTACTTCCACTCAGTTGAATGATAGCACACTCGATCTTGTCATAGTCAGCACAGCCGGGTCTGTGGTCATGGTGGAGGCTGGGGCCAAGGAGGTCTCGGAGAGCCTCATCATGGACGCCATAAAATTCGGGCATACCGCCAATGAAGAGCTCATCAAGCTGCAGCAACAGCTTCGGGAGGCCTATGGCAAACCCAAGATGGACTTCAAGGCCATTAAGGTCGCCCCGGAGGTGGAGCAGGCCGTGTCCTCAGTGGTTGCGGGTAGGCTTGAGCACATGATATATCAGCCAAAGGCGGAGCGTGAAGAGGCCCTGGCCGCCATAAGAGACGAGCTGGTGCTGAAGCTGGGGGAAAGCTACTCTAGCCCAGAGATCCTTGCCGCCCTGGAATCCCAACTGAAAAAAGCAGTGAGGGATAGCATACTGGAAAAAGGGGCTCGTGCCGCGGGCCGCCAGTCAACTGAGATCCGCCCCATCACCTGTGAGGTGGGGTTCCTGCCTCGCACCCATGGCTCTGGGCTCTTCACCCGCGGCGGGACGCAGGTGTTGACCATTACCACTTTGGGCTCGGTGGGGATGGAGCAGGCCATCGATACCATCGCTCAAGAGGAGAGCAAGCGCTTCATCCATCACTATAATTTCCCCCCTTACTCTGTGGGAGAGGTGAGGCGTATTGGGGTACCGGGGAGGAGGGAGATCGGGCATGGTGCTCTGGTGGAGCGTGCCCTTTCCCCGGTCATACCTGAGGATGACAAGTTCCCCTATACTATTCGCCTGGTCTCTGAGGTTCTCTCATCTAATGGTTCGACCTCCATGGCCAGCGTCTGCGCCAGCAGCCTGTCCCTGATGGACGCCGGCGTCCCTATCAAGGCCCCGGTGTCGGGCGTGGCTATGGGGCTGGTCAGTGGCGATGATAAATACGTTGTGCTTACCGATATCGAGGGGCTGGAGGACGCCTATGGCGATATGGATTTCAAGGTGGGTGGCACAGCTCAAGGGATCACCGCCCTTCAGTTGGACATCAAGCTCAAGGGAATCTCCTTTGAAATCATCGACAAAGCACTTGTCCAGTCACGCGATGCCCGCCTGTTCATCTTGGATCGTATGAACCAGACTCTCAGTTCCAGTCGACCAGAGCTCAGCAAATACGCCCCGCGGATGTACAAGATAACCATAGACCCTGACCGCATCGGCACCGTCATCGGCCCGGGGGGCAGGGTGATCCGGTCGATCATAGAGGAGACCAAGGCGACTATAGACATTCAAAACGACGGTACAATATTCATCGGCTCGCTGACTGAGGAGGGAGCACAGAAAGCGATCAAGATCATCGAGGGATTGACCAAAGAGGTGGAGGTTGGGGGTATCTATACCGGTAAGGTGACCCGGGTGGCCAACTTTGGCGCCTTTGTCGAGATCCTGCCCGGCAGGGAAGGGATGGTCCATATTAGCGAGCTTGCCGACTACCGCGTGCCCAGCGTTGAGGATGTGGTCAAGGTGGGCGATGAAATCATGGTAATGGTCACCGAGATCGATCGCATGGGGCGGATAAACCTTTCCCGTCGCGCCGTATTTCAAGGGCTGTCAAAGGTAGCCAGGGTGAAGGACTCTTCATCTGTGGATGCCCCACCGGAGGCCCAGAGGCAGCGTCCCCCTCGCCGCGGTGAGGAGCGCAGGCCCGGGGGATCAGCTCCCAGGCGTTACCCTGATAGAGGTAGAAAGCCTTACCAGCGCTAATCGATAGTGCGGAGAGGCTGTGAGGTCTGATCCAATGACGATAAGAGTTGTGGTTCATGGTGCCTTGGGGCGAATGGGGCGCGAGGTGCTCTCTGCCCTGTGCCGGGATGGAGAGCTTGAGGCTGTTGGCGCCGTTGACCTGAAGGCAGTCGGAGATCGCCTTAACCTCCCCGATGGTTCGGGCGATATCCCTCTATCCTCCAATCTGGGCGAGGTCCTCTCAGCCACGCATCCCGATGTTATGGTGGACTTCACCATAGCCAGTGCCACCATGAGCGCGGTGCGTCTTGCCGCCAATAAAGGTGTGAACCTGGTAATCGGGACGACTGGCCTCTCGCCGGAGAATATTGCTGAGATCGATTCCTTGTGTCGCCAGGCCGGTATTGGCGCCGTAGTGGCGCCAAACTTCTCCTTGGGAGCAGTCCTTATGATGCATCTAGCAAAGCTGGCGGCTAGATACTTCGACTACGCCGAGGTGATAGAGATGCATCACGAAGGCAAGGCCGATGCCCCATCGGGAACTGCTCTGGCAACAGCTAAAGCCATGGTGGAGGCGCGGGGCAAGCCTTTCAACTACCGTGCGCCGGAGAAGGAGAACCTGACCGGCACCAGAGGCGGGCGGTGGGAAGGGGTCGCCATCCATAGTGTGCGCCTTCCCGGGCTGCTGGCCCACCAAGAGGTGATCATGGGGGCACTGGGCCAGACGCTCACCATCCGCCACGACTCTATCAGTCGTGAGTCCTTCATGCCCGGTGTGGTCATGGCCATAAAACATGTGGTTGGGGTTAAAGGGCTGGTCTACGGCCTGGAAAGGCTACTGGGCTTATAGGAGATAACGGTGAAGGGTTTCCACGTTGCCATTGTCGGTGCCAGCGGAATGGTGGGGCAGGAGTTCATCAAGGTTCTGGAACAGCGGAATTTCCCGATGCGCTCAATCCGCCTCTATGCTTCGGACCGCTCGGCAGGTAGAAAATTTCGGGTGAGGAATGAGGAGGTGGAGGTGGAGGAGACCACCGCTAACTCCTTTGAAGGGGTGGAGATCGCCCTCTTCTCCGCCGGCGCTGAGATCAGTAAAAACTTCTCACCGATAGCGGCCCGCGCCGGTGCTGTGGTTATCGATAATAGCGCCGCCTTCAGGATGGACGCCGAGGTGCCGTTGGTAGTTCCTGAGGTCAATGTTCAGGACATAGAGGGGCACAAAGGGATCATCGCTAACCCCAATTGCTCAACCATTCAGATGGTGGTTGCCCTCTACCCCTTGCATAAGGTCAATCCTATCAAGCGGATCGTCGTCGATACCTACCAGTCGGTATCAGGCACTGGCTCCGCGGCTATGGAGGCATTGACTGAGCAGTCGAAGATGGTGCTGGAGGGGCGTAGCGTGGTGCCCCACGTCTATCCCCATCAGATTGCCTTCAATTTGCTTCCTGAGATCGACCTCTTCCTCGACAACGGCTACACCAAGGAAGAGTGGAAGTTGGTGGAGGAAACCAAGAAGATCATGCACGCTGAAGATATAGCCATCTCAGCCACCTGTGTGCGGGTGCCGGTTCTTATTGGCCACAGTGAGGCGATTCACGTCGAGTTCACCGAACCAATGCCTCCCGAGACGGCCCGGCGCATCCTCTCCGAGGCACCCGGTGTTAAGGTGCTCGATGACCCCAATGTTAGCCTTTACCCCATGCCTTGGTCTGCCGCGGGCTCAGATGATGTTTTCGTGGGGCGCATCCGCCGCGATGCCTCCAACAAGTGTGGCTTGGCCATGTGGGTGGTGGCCGATAATATGAGGAAAGGGGCAGCCCTTAACGCTGTTCAAATCGCAGAGGCAATGATTGAAAGGGGATGGATATAATGGTTAAACTTGGTAGATTGCTCACCGCTATGGTAACCCCCTTTGATTCCGAGGGAAAGGTTGACTACCAGCAGGCAAAAAGGCTCGCTTTGGCTTTGCTCGAGTCTGGAAGCGATGGCGTGGTCGTCGCTGGCACCACCGGGGAATCGGCCACGCTCAGCGTCGAGGAACACGTGCGATTGATCGCTGAGGTGAAGTCAGCAGTGGGCAGAAAAGGCACGGTGGTCGGCGGCACTGGCGCCAACTGCACCAGGGAAGCCATCGAGCTCACCAAGGAGGCAGAGCAGATCCGGGTCGATGCCTCGCTCCAGGTGGTACCCTATTATAATAAGCCAACTCAAGAGGGGCTATTCCAGCACTTCAAGGCCATCGCCGAGAGCACCAGCCTACCCTGCATCCTCTACAATGTGCCCAGTCGAACCGTGACCAACCTGGCCCCCGATGTCGTGATCCGGCTGAGCCAGATCGATAACATCGTCGGCATAAAGGAGGCCAGCGGCAACCTGGACCAGGTCGCCAAGATCATGGATGGCACAGGTAAGGATTTTCTGGTCTATAGCGGCAACGACAGTGATACCTTCCCTATCATGGCCATGGGGGGCTACGGCGTGATCAGCGTGGCCTCACATCTTGTAGGCAAACAGATACGGGAGATGATCGATAAGCTGGTCAGCGGCAAGATGAGCCAGGCGGCGGCGATTCATCACCGTTTGCTCCCCCTGATCAACGCCCTCTTCATCGTCTCCAACCCCATCCCTGTTAAATACGCCGTGAACCATGTGGGCTTCCCGGTGGGCAAGCCCCGCCTGCCCCTCACCGAGCCCGATGTCAAAACGGCGGCGCAGATCGTTGCCGCTCTCAAGAGCTATAAGGTCGACCTACCGATACCGGTGTAATTCGAGCTAAGCC
>CAYSLE010000061.1:0-5104 GCA_964431905.1 uncultured Dehalococcoidales bacterium
CCATGACCATAAATGCCACCGCACCCATCCTGCTCGCCATGTATATCGCCGTGGCTAAAAAGCAGGGCATCGATCCAGCTAAACTCGATGGCACCACCCAGAACGACGTCTTGAAAGAATACGTCGCCCGGGGCACCTATATATTCCCGCCGCGGCCCTCGATGCGCCTTACTATAGACATCGTCCAGTATTGTAGTCAGCATCTGCCGCGATGGAACACTATGAGCATTGGCGGCTACCACATAAGGGAAGCAGGGGCTACCGCGGCACAGGAGATCGGATTTGCCCTGGCCAACGGCATCGCCTATGTTCAGGCGGCTATTGACGCCGGTCTGGATATCGATGCCTTCTCCGGCAGGCTCTCCTGGATATTTCAAACGCATAATAACCTCTTCGAGGAGGTGGCAAAGCTCAGGGCAGCACGACGGCTATGGGCCAAGATCATGCGGGAGCGCTTTGGGGCTAAGGAGCCTCGCTCCTGGATGTTCCGCACCCATGTGCAGACCTCAGGCTCGACGCTCACTGTCCAGCAACCTCTGATCAACATCGTTAGGGCCACCCTCCAGTCCCTGGCCGCTGTCCTGGCTGGGGTTCAGTCCCTGGCCACCTGCTCCTGGGATGAGGCCATGGCTCTACCCACCGAGGAATCGGTGCAGCTATCGCTGAGGACGCAGCAGATCATCGCCTATGAGAGCGGCGTTTGTGATAGCGTCGATCCTTTAGGCGGCTCATACCTGGTGGAGTCGCTGACCAATGCCGTGGAGGCTGAGGCAGCAGCCTATATCCAGAGGATCGACAGCCTTGGCGGCGCAGTGGCCGCCATTGAGCAGGGTTTCCAGCAGCGGGAGATCCAGGAAAGCTCCTACCGGTATCAGATGGATATCGAGGGCAAGCGTAGAACTGTCATCGGGGTCAATATGTTCGTTTCCCCCCAGCCCAGGGTAACCGGCATGGTGCGTCTTGACCCCGGTGTGGTACGGAGGCAAAAGGAGCGCCTGGCCCGGGTAAGAAGAGAGCGGAACAACAAAAAGGCGCGCGTTGCACTGAAACGGCTTGAGGAGGTGGCCAAGGGGACGGAGAACACCATGCCCGCCTTCCTCGAGTGCGTTGAGGCCTATGCCACTATTGGGGAGATGTGCGATGTGCTTCGGGGCGTCTTTGGCGAACAGAAGGAATTTCTGGTCTTTTGAAAGCATCACTGAGAAAGACACTGGATAATAGTTTTGCCCAGGCTGAGGCCTCCAAGCAAACGGCAAAGAAAGGGCGAAGAAATGGATTTTAGCCTAACTGAAGAGCAAGAAATGTTCCGCAAGATGGTGCACGATTTCGCCACCAAGGAGATCGAACCGGTAGCGGCGGAATTAGATGAGAAGGAGGAGTTCCCCTGGGAGAATTTCGCCCGAATGGCAGAGCTAGGGATTACCGGGGTTAGCATCGATGAGGAATACGGTGGCAGCGGAGGTGGCCACCTGCACCTCATCATCGCTGTAGAGGAGATCGCTCATGCCTGCGCCGCCACCAGCGTCATCCTCGGCGCCGATATATCCCTGTGCTGCCATTCCATCTACAAATTCGGCACCGAGGAGCAGAAGCGCCGCTTTGTGGTGCCCTTGGCCAAGGGGCAGAAGATAGGTTGCTTTGCCCTCACCGAGGCCAGCGCCGGAAGCGATGCCGCATCGCTGCAAACCACCGCCACCCGCCATGGGGATGGCTACATCCTCAACGGCACTAAGATCTTCATCACCAACGGCAATGAGGCCGATATTACGGTGGTCTTTGCCACCCTGGACAAATCGCTCAGGTCCAAGGGCATCGCTAGCTTTGTGGTGGAGAGGGGCACCCCGGGCTTCTCGGTGGGGAAGAAGGAGAAAAAGCTGGGCATCCGCGCCTCCTCGACCACCGAGCTTATTTTTGAGGACTGCTTTGTCCCCATGGCAAATCGGCTGAGCGAGGAGGGGCAGGGGTTCAGGCTAGCGCTGAGCATCATCGACTCCAGCCGGGCAGTGATCGGCGCTCAGGCGGTAGGCATTGCGCAGGCAGCCCTGGATGCCTCGATTCGCTATGCCAAACAGCGCCAGCAGTTCGGCCAGCCCATTGCCGATTTTCAGGCGATTCAATGGATGCTGGTGGACATGGCAACGGCCACCGATGCCGCCAGGCTGCTCACCTACCGGGCAGCCTGCCTTGAGGATGCTGGACTTCCATTCCTCAAGCAGGCGGCCATGGCCAAGCTCTTCGCCTCTGAGGTGGCGATGGCCACCACCACCAAGGCCATCCAGATTCACGGCGGCTATGGCTATATAAAGGACTATCCGGTGGAGCGCTACTTCCGCGATGCCAAAATCACCGAGATCTACGAGGGAACGTCCGAGGTGCAGCGGCTCACCATCGCCAGAAGCCTCCTCCGTGAGGGCTAAAGCGAATCTATGGCAGAATGCAATCCAAAAGCAGAGCAGGATTTGAAAAAAGCGATGCAACCTAGCAGGGCGATAGAAAGCGGAAACACATATCCTTGTAATGTGGCCTATAGCTCGAAAAGAAGGAGGGAAAATGATCAAGCGAGTTGACCATATCGCCATTGCGGTAAATAACCTCGATGAGGCGCTGGGCGTTTTCGAGGGCCTCTTGGGGGTCAAGGCAGCGCACACCGAGACCGTCCCTGAGCAGGGGGTTAAAGCAGCCCTTATTCCCATAGGAGACGGGGAGATCGAGCTCATCGAGCCCATTAATCCCGAGGGCGGGGTGGCTAAGTTCATCGAAAAGCGAGGGGAAGGCATCCACCACATCTGCCTCGAGGTGGACAATATAGATGCTGAGCTTAACTCTCTGGCAGCAAGAGGCGTTGAGCTCATAGATAAGAAGGGGCGCAAGGGCCTAGCCGGAAAGGTCGGTTTCCTCCACCCCCGCGCTGCCAAAGGGGTGCTCATCGAACTTGCCCAAAAGGTCTAGAAAAGGGGGCTACCGTGGAACAAAGGATCAGAGTGCTGGTTGCCAAGCCGGGCTTGGATGGACATGACCGCGGTGCCAAGCTGGTGGCACGCATTCTTCGCGATGCCGGTATGGAGGTTATATATACCGGACTCCGCCAGACCCCGGAGATGATCGCTGAGGCCGCACTTCAGGAGGATGTCGATGTTGTCGGGCTGAGCATCCTCTCCGGTGCTCATATGGACCTCTTCCCCGCCATACTGGAGCAGCTTAAGGGTAAGGGGCTGGAGGTTCCCGTGGTCGCCGGCGGAATTATCCCGGAAGAAGATATCCCATCCCTGAACAAAATGGGAGTCAAGGCCATTTTCGGCCCCGGCACCACATCACAACAAATTGTGGAGTATATCAAGAAGACAGCAGCCAAAAGGGGGTAGGAGGGTGAGATGGCAAAGCGCTGGCTGAAGTTCGTCTTCCCCCCGGAGCTGGTCACCGAGCCAGTGATCTATAGCCTGGGTCGCGATTTCAGGGTGGTAACCAACATCCGCCGTGCCGATGTCACCGAGGATCGAGGGTGGGTGCTGCTAGAGTTAGAGGGAAGCGATGAGGATATCGAGCGGGGGCTGGCCTGGGTAGTAGCTAAGGGGGTTCAGGTGGAGCCTGTGGAGGGCTAGGTAAGCTAATCGGTGAGGAATAGAAATTGTAGCGACAGGGGGGAGAGGTATTGGGAGAGCCAAAATGGATATCGAGGAGCTGACCAAAAAGATCGATGCCAAGCAACTAAAGAAGGAGGCGAAAAGGCGGGGCATCAAGACCGCCTGCGTCAAGAAGGTGGACATCGCCAAACAGTTACCCAGAGAGGTCTTAGAAAAACTCGCCTCCGAAACCAAGTAGGCTGCAAATAAATAGCCAATCCCTAACCACATTGGTCAAACTTCTTATCCCGCCGTTTCACCCATTTCTGCTTTTGGGCTAACCTTGTATCTGCGTCGGTGGGCTCATAGTTAGCCAGGAAAGAGTTCTTGAACGAGAGAAAGTTCCCACTAATGATGCTTCGTCGCATTTCCTCCATAAGCGTTACCACAAAGCGCAGGTTATGGATTGTAGCCAGCCGGTAAGCTAAGAGCTCCTCGCACCGGAACAGGTGGTGGAGGTAGGCTGCAGAGAAGTTACGGCAGGTATAGCAGTCACATCCCTCATCAATGGGGCCGTCCCATTCACGGAAACAGGCATTCCTTATGATCTTTCGACCAGAATGAGTGAAAAGCCCCCCGTTGCGGGCGACTCTGGTGGGCAAAGCACTATCGAAGATGTCTATGCCCCTGGAAACGCCCTCAAAAAGGTCTTCAGGAGAGCCTACCCCCATCAAATAGCGGGGCTTGTCTTTAGGAAGAAGAGCCACCGTCTCCTCCACCTTTTCACTGGTCACCTCCTTGGACTCGCCCAGGCTTAATCCCCCTAATCCATAGCCATCAAAACCTAAAGAGACCAGCGTCTTGGCTGAGGAGCGGCGAAGCTCGGCAAAAACGCCCCCCTGAACAATCCCGTAGAGGGCTTGGTCCCGCCGCTGCTTGCTTTCCCGGCACCTGCATGCCCAGCGATGGGTTCGCTCCGTAGCCTCCTTCACCGCATCGAAGCTAGCGCCGTAGGGAGGGCACTCATCAAGGGCCATGATAATGTCGGCACCCAGCGCCTCCTGGAAGCCAATACAAAGCTCCGGAGTCAGGAAGTGCTCGCTGCCATCGATATGGGACTGAAAAAGCACCCCCTCGTCGCTGACCCGCCGCAGGCGGGCCAGGCTGAACACCTGATAGCCACCGCTATCGGTGAGGATGACGCCCTTCCAGCCCATAAAGCGGTGCAGCCCCCCCAGCCTCTCGATGACCTCAATGCCGGGTCTGAGATAGAGGTGGTAGGTGTTGGCCAGCACTATCCCTGCCCCCAGGGCTGAAAGCTCATCCGGGGTCAACGACTTCACCGTTGCCTGAGTGCCAACGGGGACGAAAACAGGGGTCGAGACCACGCCGTGGGCGGTAGTGATGGTCCCAGCGCGGGCCCGGGTGAAGGGGCAGCACTCCATTATTTCAAAACTCAACCCATCTCCCTCATCAGGTGATCGCGATAATCGCCCTCTGAAATCTCACAGACCGCTTCATAGGTCTCGCTGAGATTTAACTCC
>CAYSLE010000062.1:0-4730 GCA_964431905.1 uncultured Dehalococcoidales bacterium
GGTGGTGGAAAAGGGGGTGGGCGGTGGGAAATGGCAGTTGCCCCCGATGAGCCTTCTGGATAAAATCCGTGAGGTGGAGCCGGCTCAAGTGGACACGGAGCGAGGGTCGAGGCTCATTGAGGAGGCCCTAGCCAGCTATGGCGTTGAGGCTAAGGTGGTCCAGGTGAATGTAGGGCCCGCGGTTACCCAGTATGGCGTTGAGCCGGGATGGGATCGCAAATATAAGGAGATAAAGGAGAAGGATAAGGATGGCAATATCAGGGTGAGGCTTGAGGAAGTGTCCAAGACCAGGGTCAAGGTGGAGCGCATCACCTCCCTGGCCAATGACCTGGCTCTAGCCCTTGCTGCCTCCTCGATAAAGATCGAAGCCCCGGTGCCGGGTAAGTCCATAGTGGGCATCGAGGTACCCAATTCAGTGGCTGGCGTAGTTAGCCTGAGGAGCATTGTGGAGAGCGCCGCTTTCCATAAGCTCAGGAATAAGACCAAACTTCCCCTGGCTCTGGGCAAGGGGGTATCTGGGGAGAGCGTTGTTGCCGACCTGGCTAAGATGCCTCACCTCTTGATTGCCGGGGCCACCGGAAGCGGCAAGAGCGTTTGCATAAAGTCGATAATCACCACATTTCTCCTTCACTCCAGTCCGGACGAGTTGCGCCTTCTTTTGATCGATCCCAAGAGGGTAGAGCTGGTGTCCTTCAACATTGTGCCCCACCTGGTTTCGCCGGTTATCGTTGATCGGGAGAAGGCGGTGGGCACGCTGAAATGGCTGAACAAGGAGATGGACCATCGCTTTGAGAAACTGGCCTCGGTTGGGGCCCGTGATATAGAATCCTACAACAAGAATCCCCGGGTTGGGGAGCCGCTCCCTTACCTTCTGCTCGTCATCGATGAGCTTGCCGACCTGATGGCCACTGCTCCCGATGAGGTGGAGCGCACCATATGCCGCTTAGCCCAGCTCGCCCGGGCTACCGGAATTCACCTCATTGTGGCCACGCAGCGGCCCTCGGTGGATGTAGTTACCGGACTGATCAAAGCCAATTTTCCCGCTCGCATCAGCTTTGTCGTGACCGCCCAGGTGGACTCGCGCACCATCCTTGATACTGGCGGTGCTGAGAAGCTCCTGGGTCGCGGCGACATGCTCTTTTTGCCCCCGGATGCTGCCAAGCCAAAGCGTCTTCAAGGGAGCTTCGTTTCCGATGCCGAGCTGGAGAGATTGGTCAGCTTCTGGATCAGTCAGCGTCCGCAGGAGGCCCACGAACCGCAAATGGTAGAGGAGTTGGCTCAGACCTCCGCAGCTGAGGATCCCCTTTTGGAGAAGGCCAAGCGGCTGGCCCAAGAGCATAGCCGGATCTCCACCTCGTTCCTGCAACGGCGATTGGGCATCGGCTATCCCCGGGCGGCGCGGCTCATGGACCTTTTGGAAGAGCAAGGCATTGTCGCCTCTGGGGAACCGGGGAAGTCGCGGGAAGTGTTCCATGAGTAAGGAAGGGAGGTGAGGTTACATTGCTAAGGGACTTTTTCGAAAAATTTACCGGCCAGCGTGGGGAAAGGGAGGAAAGCACCGATCTTGCTTCCCTCGATCATTGCCTCTATTGTGGCATGGACCTCTCCTCCGAGTTCTATCAGCGCTATCGGGTTTGCTCCAGCTGTGGATTTCACTACGTGATCCCCGCCTACCAGCGGATCGATCTTCTGGCAGATGAAGGAAGCTTTATAGAGATAAACCGGTCACTAGCAACTCTTGACCCCCTCTCCTTCTCCGGGGAGGCCTCCTACCGGAGGCGCGTCTTAGATACCCAGAGCAGGACCGGGCTTTCAGAGGCGGTGGTTACCGGGGTTTGCCAGATCGAGGGCACCCTTACCGTCGTCGTGGTGCTGGACTTCAGCTTTTTGGGGGGGAGCATGGGTTGTGTTGTTGGGGAGAAGGTGGCTCTTGCCTTTGAACATGCCCTCAAGAAGAGGCTGCCCTTGGTGGCGGTGGTCTCCAGCGGTGGCGCCCGGGTGCAGGAGGGGATGCTCGCCTTGATGCAGATGGCCAAGACAGCGGCGGCGGCACAGCAGCTCCACGCTGCTGGCCTTCCCTTCATCTCCGTTTTGTCTAACCCCACCACTGGGGAGGTCTATTCCAGCTTCGCCAATCTGGCCGACATTATCATGGCCGAGCCCAATGCCCTTATCGGCTTCGCCCCGCTCCGGGTGGTGCAGCAGACCGAGGGCAGGCCGCTTCCCCCGGATGCCCACACTGCTGAGTCTCACCTGAAGCACGGCATGATCGATTGCGTTGTAGAACGCACCAGGCTGCGGGAGCTACTCGCCATCCTCCTCGACCTGCTCTCTTCCCAGTATCGTGTAACCCTGCGACGGAGGTTTGGCCCCTACCCGCCAATAGTGCCCCGCCGTGAGTCAGCATGGAAGAGCGTTCAATTGGCACGCCACCGGGAGCGTCCCACCTCTTTGGACTATATTGCCAGGATTGCCTCCAGCTTTATTGAGTTCCACGGCGACCGCTGCTACGGCGATGACCCAGCGGTTGTCTGCGGCTTGGCCGATATCGGTGGCGAGGCAGTGGTGATTGTGGCTCAGGAGCGAAGCCGCAATGGCGGCCAAGCCTACCCCGAGGGCTTCCGTAAGGCACTGCGGGCGATGAAGCTGGCAGCAAAATTCATGCTCCCGCTCATCACCTTTATTGATACCCCAGGCGCTTACCCCGGGCTCGAGGCGGAACAAAGGGGGGTGGGGAGTGCTATTGCCGAGTGCCTGGCGAGTATGTCTGACCTACCCACACCGATCATCTCTGTGGTCATTGGCGAAGGCGGCAGTGAGGGGGCGCTGGCCTTCGGGGTTGCCGACCGCATCCTGATGATGGAGAATGCTATCTATTCAGTAGTCCCTCCGGAGAGGGCTGCCGCCTTGCTCTATCGAGACGCCAGTAGAGCAGACGAGATAGCCCCAGCCTTGAGGCTCACCGCTGAGGACTGCATTGAGCTCCGCGTAGTGGATGGTTTGGTGCCTGAGCCTAAGGGTGGTGCCCATGTCGACCCCGATGAGGCAGCGCGCCAGCTAAAGAAGTTCCTCTTGATAGAACTGGTGGAGATTCAAGGGTTCTCCGGGGGCAGATTGATCAGGGCCCGCTATGACAAGTTTCGTAAAATGGGGCGTTATAACTCCCGTGCCAGCCTTGCCCTGTCTAAGGAGAGCGCACAGCTCCAGGATTACCTATCGCGGGTTGTAGAGGAGCTTAAGGAGTATCTGCCCTCAAGGGCGGAGGAGATCCCGTTGCACGAGGAGCCCAAAGAGTTATCGGATGGGAAGTGACTCCTATCAGATACATGCCTTCCCCGTTAAGTTTGTGCCCCTTAGCTTTGCCAGGAGGGTTTCATAATGGAAGGGTTACTCAAGGGGATCAGAGTTCTTGACCTGGGCCATTTTATCGCTTGTCCCTACTGCGGCTGGCTCCTCGCCGCTATGGGGGCTGAGGTGATTCAGGTGAAGAGGCCAAAGGAGGAGCAGGAGGTATTTCTCCCTTTCAGATTGGACCCATGGGAATATTTTTCAGTGCTCTATGGCCCCAACAAGAAGGGGATAACCTTAGACCTCATGCAGGAAACAGGTAGGCAGGTATTTAAAGAGTTGGTGAAGAAGAGCGATGTGGTGCTGGAGAATTTCAGCATTGATGCGGCCAAGGCGCTGGGGCTTGAGTATGAAGTGCTCAAGGAGGTCAACCCTGGAATCATCTTGGTGGCCATCACCGGGTTTGGTCAGAATGGGCCTTATGCCTCGCGGCTGGCCTTTGATGCTGTGGGCCAGGCGATGTCCGGGGCGATGATGGCCACTGGCTTCGCCAATGGCCCCCCGCTGAGATCCGGGATCAACTTTGTGGACTATGGCACCGCCCTCCATGCTGCCCTGGGGACTATGTCTGCCCTTTACCACCGAGAGAGAACGGGGAGAGGACAGGTAGTCGATGTCTCTATAGTGGATACTGCGATCTCCTTCAGGGGGAGCTCTGCACTGATCTTTTATCAGTTATTTGATTACATCGCGCCCCGGCTGGGCAATAGATCCCCCTTCTTCATTTACGATTGCTTTAAGGCCAAAGATGGCTGGGTCTTCCTTGCCGCTATTAGTAGCCGGCTTTGGCGCAGATTGGCCAGGGTGATAGGCAGGGAGGATTTGATTAGAGACCCCAGGTTCGCTGATGATGCCACCCGCTGTGACAACATCGAGCTTCTATATTCGATAATCAGCCAGTGGGCGGAGGGGAAAACGGTTGAGGATGTGCTCTCCCTGATGGAGAAAGCCCAAATCCCCTGTGGCCGGGTTTATGATATGCCTGAGGTTCTGGCTGACCCTCACTTTAGGGCTCGGGAGATGATTGTAGACATCGATTACCCCGGATTAGGTAGAGTCCCCTTAACCGGGTTCCCCATAAAATTCTCGGAGACGCCGGGCAGCATAAAAACCCGCGGCCCCTTGCTTGGCGAGCACAATGAAGAGGTCTATTGCGGCTTGCTGGGCTTCAGCCAACAAAAGCTAGCCCAGCTCCAGAAGGAAGGGATTATCTGATCAGCTTGCTGGCGGGGCCTTCTTTATGGACTTGAGCCGCTTGAGCACAGCATCGCGATACACCCGGGCCAGGCCCTTGCCATGCTTGGGTATCCGCTCCCGCTCCTTCCGCCGGCGCCGCTCCCGCCGCTCCTGCTTGGTTTCGGTTTCGTTCACTCCATATCCCT
>CAYSLE010000063.1:0-3888 GCA_964431905.1 uncultured Dehalococcoidales bacterium
CCTCAACAAAGGGCAGGAGCTTGGGGAAATCGGAGCGAAGGCAATCGGGACAAAGCTCAATCGCCTGGGAAATGAGGTCCGATTGCCGGCCACAACCACGGCATTCGACAACTGTCTTGGAGGATAAATAGGATGAACTCATGGCGCATTCAGCCAAGTAGGTATGATGAAGGGTTCCAGAACATTTAGATGCTCAACGCTCTTGCCGAGCTTGCATCCCCGACATTCACGGTCTGCACTTCTTTATCGATCCTCTTGATCAGACCGCTCAAGACCTGCCCCGGGCCGATTTCGATAAAGGTGGAAACCCCGGCATCCACCATATACTCCACGCTCCGCTGCCACTGAACCGGGGCGCAAAGCTGGCGAAGGAGCTCTGCCTTCACCGCCTTAGCCGTGGTCACTGGTTGGGCAGTGCTATTGATGATAATGGGCACAGTAGGATGGCGGAAGTGAAACTGGGAGATGGCCTCAGCCATTCCCTCAGCCGCGGGCTGCATCAGGGAGGAGTGAAAGGCACCGCTCACCTTAAGCGGCATGGAGTGTCTGGCCCCCATGGCCCTTGCCAGGTCCACAGCCCGAACCAGAGCCTGCTCCGTCCCGCTGATCACGATTTGACCGGGGCAATTGATGTTGGCAATCTGAGCCCCGGTCTCTTCGCATATCGCCTCTACTGAAATCTCATCGAGGCCGATGACCGCCGCCATGCTCCCACGGATCTTCCTCCCCGCCTCCTGCATCAATTTCCCCCTCTGCCTGGTGAGCCTGACCGCGTCCTTAAAATCCAGCACCCCGGCCGTGACCAAGGCGGTATACTCGCCAAGGCTATGCCCGGCCATAAACGCGGGGCAGATGAGGCCGTCGGCTAGCCCGACAGTGGCTCTGAGACAGGCAAAGCTGACGGTGAGGATCGCCGGTTGGGCATTGACCGTTTGCGCCAGCTTCTCCTCAGGCCCCTCAAAGCAGAGCCGAGAGAGACGAAATCCCAGAGCGTCGTCCGCCTCTTCAAAGACCTCCCTGGCCTGGGGGAAGGCATCATAAAGGTCACGCCCCATGCCTACTCGCTGCGCCCCCTGCCCGGGGAAAACATAAGCAAAGATTCCTTGGTCAGCCATGTATTACTCCTATATTTGAAGTATTGAGTCTGGCGATTACCCGTTCCGCCTCCTCCACGATCTCCTTGATGATAGCTGCTGCCGGCTTTATGTCCTTTACCAGTCCAGCGATCTGCCCCGCCATCAGCGAGCCATTCTCCAGGTCACCCTCAAGGACACCCAGCTGGAGCTTTCCCTCGCCGAACTTCTCCAGCTCGGCCACAGTGGCACCCGCTGCTTCCATCGCCGCAAACTGACGGGTCATTTTATTCTCTATGCAACGCACCGGGTGCCCGGTGGAATATCCAGTGGCCACCGTGGCTCGATCCCGGGCCTCGACAATTTTCCTTTTGAAATTGATATGGGCGATGCACTCCTCAGCGCAGATAAAGCGAGTGCCCATCTGCACCCCCTGGGCACCTAAGGAGAGGGCGGCAGCCAGACCTCGGCCATCGCCGATGCCGCCGGCTGCTACCACCGGGATATCAACACCATCCACAACCTGAGGCACCAGGGCCATGGTAGTGGTCTCCCCTATATGCCCCCCTGACTCCATGCCCTCAGCGACAACGGCATCAGCCCCGGCGCGCTCCAGCCTCTTGGCCAGGGCAACGCTAGAGACCACCGGCATCACCTTCACCCCAGCCGCCTTCAAGCGGGGGATGTATATCCCTGGGTTGCCGCCACCGGTGGCCACGATGCCAACCCCCTCCTCCAGGACCAACTGAATAACCTCCTCAACGAAGGGGGACATAAGCATGATATTGACCCCAAAGGGCTTGTCTGTCCGCTCCCTAGTGGAGCGGATCTGCTCCCGGATCCAGCTTGGGGGCGCGTTTCCGGCGCCGATGAATCCCAGCCCTCCGCCCTCCGATACCGCCGACACCAGCTCCCAGGTGCCGAGCCAGGCCATCCCCCCCTGGATCACCGGGTATTCAATGCTGAAAAGTTCACAGATCTTTGTCCGCATTTCTACAACAATAGGCAGTCTGACGACTGCCTAATTGCCCATGAACTATTCTTTTTTCTTTGGCCCCACCTCGATGGCTTGCCGCCCAGCGTAACTGCCACACGTAGGGCAGACATGGTGAGCCAACTTTGGACTATGGCATTGCGGGCAATAGTCGATGGCTGGTAATGTCATAGCCAGGTGCGAGCGCCTCTTTCTTTGCCGCGCTTTAGCCGTTTTCTTTTTGGGAACTGGCATTGCCTAATCTATCCTTTCTGTTCCGAGGCCAGTCTAGCCAGCTTGACTAAGCGGGGGTCGAGCTCACCGGAGGGGCAACCACAAGGGCCGAGATTAAGGTTGGAACCGCACCTGGGGCATAGCCCAGCACAATCCAAGCGACAAAGAGGCTTCATGGGAAAAGCAAGGATCGAATACTGACGCACTGCCTCAGTCAGGTCGATCTCCCGATCCTCCGATATGGTAAAGGCTCCCCCCTCAGCTTTAACCAGATACTCCTCCTCAATGTTGATCGTCAGTGGTTGGTCAAAGGAACGAAGACACCGGCTACAAACCGCTTTAGCCTTAGTCTCAAGGGTGCCTGTAACCAGGATGCCGCGATCGGTGCGGAGCAACTCCACCTCCCCCCACACCGGGCTGCCACCGCTTTCATCTATCCTATAGAGGCGGAAGGCCCCCATGGGCTCTTTGAGCAGCTGAGATACATCGATTACGAGCATGGCTCTCCGCAAAATAAAGTTTGCTTATTATAAAGAGAGTATTCCCCGATGTCAAGTCCCTATTGCAGAATCGGCGGTTAGTATGCTAACATATACCATTCATGCTTTTCAAGTCTCGAAGGGTTTCAAGGGGGGGCGATGGCGAAAATCTATTTTATCGACGTGACCAACCGCGATGCGGTTCAGGCATCGCGCATCATCATGGCCAAGCTGCAGAAGACCATGCTCAATATGTACCTCGCTGAAATGGGCATCCACCAGTCAGAGTTCTCCTTCCCCACGGTAAGACACGAGCGAAATTATATTCAAGGGAATCTGGAGCTACAACAGATGGGGGTTATGGGAGACCTGATTCTGGAGGGCTGGTGCCGCGCCATCGTCTCCGATGTGGCGCAGTCCCTGCCCACCGGGCTGCGCGACCTCAATATCTCCATCTCGACATCGGATCAAATGATCCTCCACAAGTTCCGCGGCAAGCTGGATCGGGAGACCGTGATCCGTGAGATGGTGGAGGCAGCCACCTATGCCAAAAAAGAGGGAGTGCGGACCCTGGGGGTGAACGCCGAGGATGCCTCACGCACTGACATGGGCTATCTCATTGAGTTCGCCCAGGCAGCTAAGGAGGCTGGGGCCGACCGGGTTAGGTACTGCGACACCCTGGGCTATGACAACCCAATGAGCATCTATCAGCGGGTGAAAACCCTGGCCGAAAGGGTGAAGATCCCGCTGGAGATGCATTGCCATAACGACCTGGGCATGGCGGTGGCCAATTCCATTGCCGGCACCCAGGGGGCTATCGATGGCGGAGTTGATGCCTATATTAATACCTCGGTGAACGGCGTCGGCGAGCGGGCGGGGCAGGCAGACCTGATAAGCTGTATTCTGGCGCTTAAGTTCGCCAGGGGCATGGAAGCCTATGAGATCGCCGACAATCTCAATCTGGCGGTATCCGCCAAGCTGGCTAAATATGTGTCACTCGCGTTCGGCATTCCCATCCCCATCAACCAGCCCGGGGTGGGGGCCAACATTTTCGCCCATGAGGCTGGCATCCACGCCGATGGCGCACTTAAGGACCGCCGCAACTACGAACTCTTTGACTACGAGATCC
>CAYSLE010000064.1:0-3647 GCA_964431905.1 uncultured Dehalococcoidales bacterium
CCCTCCTCGATAGCCTCTCTGATTATCTCTCTCATCCTTTCCAGGAACTCGCTTCCTCTCTCCATGACTACAGAGGCGATATCCCCGGCCCTGCTGCCTAGTTCTGTGCCCCGCCTCCTTCCCAACCCGCGCCTCCTATTAACTAGCCAAAAAGTAATGGCAGCGCCGACGACCGCGCCTAAGAGGAGACCTATGAAAAAGCTTCGCCTACTCTTCTCCGCCACCTCTCTTTGCCTCCCTTCTCCTGATGGGGCCTAGGATAAACTCCAGAAACCTAAGTATCCCTTGCAAAAAGCCGGCGACACTGGCCAGTGGCTTGACGATACTTTCCGACACCATGGAAGTGATGTCACGGATATTGACCATGGTCGCTTTCCCGGCATCGAGGATGTCGCGAACCCGGCGGTAGACCAGAAGGATGATAATGCTGAGAAAGACGGTGGCCGCGATCCCCACTATGGAGAAGATAACGATAAATAGATCACGCAACTCTGCTAGGGACATGTGTCACCCCCTGGTTGGTCATTATACTGGTATGCAATAGCAAATGCAAACCGATTATATCAAGGGATGCTTATCTGGGTGCCAGTAGTATTAAAGAAAAGGATTTCGCCCAGCTCCCGTGCCAGTATCGCTGCTGCCGGCAGGCCGGTGCAGTGAGAGACCCCCAGCCGTTGCACGCCAAATTCCTGGACGGCGGCTGCGGTTAGGAGGATACGCTCCTCAGTGGAGCGAAAGAGGTGAGCGCCGCCGACCACTGTATTGATAAGCTCCATCCCCGTTACCTCACGGGCATGGCGCAAGGTATTTATCATGCCCCGGTGAGCACAGCCCAGGATGACCACCAGACCCGATTCCGTCTTGATGATGAGCGCCTGATCATCCAGAAGCGGGTCGGGGAGGAGTTCCCCATCCACCTTGACATAGAGGTTGGACTCGATCTCCTCACATTCGGTTACCAGCGGGATCTCGCCGGTGGTCACAACGTCATCGGTGATCCACACCGGCTTCTGGCTCAGCCTGAAGGCGAAGCCCAGGCCCTCAAGCTCCCCCTGGAGAAGGGGATGCCGATGTAAGTCTCCCGCTGGTCACGAACAGTATATTTAGCAGACCATATATCGGGATGGGCAATGACCTCAATTGGGCCCGTCTTAGCCAGCACCTCCTTTAGCCCGCCAGTATGGTCGTAGTGGCCGTGGCTCAACACGATTTTGTCGACCGCCGATAGGTCTACTCCCATCACGTGGGCATTACAGGTAGCCGAGGTGCCTGGGCCGACATCGAAGAGCACCTTCATTCTCCCTGCCTCCACCAGCACGCTCAGCCCCCACTCGCCGATCACGTCGACCCTTCCTGCGGTATTCTCACTGAGGGTGGTGATACGAAGTGGCGTCTTCCACCTCCTCGGTCTGTTTTTAGTGATGGTGGGAATGGGCTATTGCTGCCATCGCCTTAGTGAAGGCGGTGCCCAGGGCGGTAAAGGCTTCGGAATCGTAGCGCTCGATCTCACCGTCATCGCAGAGGGCAGCCAGCGCCGGGTCGACCGGAAACTGCCCCAGAAGGGGAGCCTCCGCCTCCCGTGCCATCTCCTCCCCCTTACTCCGGCCGAAAAGCTCTATTCTCTTCCCTGCTTGCTCCAGGTAGCTCATATTTTCCACTACCCCCACCACGGGGATGTGCAACATGTGGGCCATATGAACCGCCTTCCTCACCACCATGGTCGTCAGCTCCTGGGGTGTGGACACAATGACTACGCCGGAAAGGGGCAGCGATTGCATCACGGTGAGGGGAATATCGGCAGTGCCCGGGGGAAGGTCCACTACCAGGTAGTCCAGCTTGCCCCACACCACATCCTGCCAGAATTGCGCGATGGCTTTGGAGAGAATAGGCCCTCGCCAGATAACAGCCTGGTCCTCGTGGGGTAACAGCAGGTTTATGGACATGACCTGGATCCCGGACCTGGTTTCCACCGGCAGGATGCCGCCTTCGCTTCCCCTGGGGCGAGCCTTGAGTCCGAATATCTTGGGGATACTGGGGCCGGTGATGTCAGCATCCAATATGCCCACCTGGTAGCCTTGGCGATTGAGGGCGATGGCGAGCAGGGCAGCGACCAGCGATTTTCCCACCCCACCCTTTCCGCTCATCACCGCGACAACACGGCCAAACTGGTTCATCTCCTGAGGGGGGAGTTCCAAGAGCTCTATGGTTACCTCGTCTACCCCAGGGAGCTTCTCGATGGCGGCGCGGACCCTTTGCTGCACCAGCTCTCTGGCCTCGGCGCTCAAGGGGGTTAGGCTCAGGGTGACTTTGACCCGCTCTCCCACCGCCTCAATGTCCCGAACCATGTTAAGCGCCCAAATGCTGCGCTTAGGTTCGGGGAGTAGGACGCCCTTAAGCGCCTCCTCAACCCCTTCTAGCTCCACTTCCAGACAAACCCTCCGTTCACCAGCTCGCTTTTAAGCAACCTCAGCTCCACCAGCCGCTCCATCTCCCGCCGAGCCGCATCCAGGGGGACGGCGAGCCTTTGGGACACCTTTAGCGCAAGCTGCTCCACCGGGTTGTAGGCATCATCGGCCCTTATCCGGCCCAGCCTCTCGATGACATCGCCCTTGAGCAGTTTCCATACGAAGTCCACGCTCGCCCTTTGTCTCACCTCCTCTTTACATTGGGGATCGCCAGCCTCAGCCCGGCGCTTTATATCATTCATGGCGAAAGCCACCGCCCGATCATAGTTGGCGATGAACTCCAGAGCCATTTCCGGCTTCATATCAGCGGTCTCAGTGATGGGTTTGTTAGCATCATACTTAGCCCAGTTTCGGGAAAGGATGCGCAGGCCGTAGTCCCCGGGCCTCTCATATAGCTCTGTTCCGGGCAGGGGGGAGAGCAGGTGGAAGCCGTATTTGGCCCCGTAATCCCAGTCAAGCTCTTGGGCAAAAGCAAGCGACTGCCGTGCCGTCTCTGGGCTCTCGCCGGGCAGGCCCAGAATGAAGGAGTTGAAGACCTTGATCCCGGCCTCGGTGGTGAGCTTCACCCCCCTCCTCACCCCATCAGGGGTGACCCCTTTCTTGATAGTTTTCAATATCTCTGGGGAGGCTGACTCAACGCCAAAGAGAAGCCAACCACAGCCAGCCTCTCTCATAATCTTCAGTATATCCTCAGTTACGGTATCGGCCCGGGCAAAGACATTCCATTGGAACTTAAGGCCGCGCCTTATGATCTCCTGGCATACCTCGCGAGCATGGCGGTGGTTGAGGGTGAAGGTATCATCGACGATGTTTATCTTCTTAAAGCCGAGCTCCTTCAGGATATGCTCTATCTCATCGACCACCAGTTTTGGATCGCGGAAGCGAACTCTGCGGCCGAAGAGCCTGGGGCCGGAACAAAAGATGCACTGATAGGGACAGCCCCTGCTGGTGATCACAGTGCAGGGAGCATCGATGCCGCGATACTTGGAGAGGGGCAAAAGATGGCGCGCAGGAAGGGGGAATTTATCAAGGCTCTCAAAGAGGGGACGAGGCTCGGTGGTCACCACTTTACCATCCTGGCGGAAGGCGATCCCCGGCACCTGCCCGAATCCGGCGCCTCTTTCCAGTGCGCGCACCAGCTCTACCAATGTCCGCTCCCCCTCCCCAATGACCAGGACGTCG
>CAYSLE010000065.1:0-2531 GCA_964431905.1 uncultured Dehalococcoidales bacterium
AAGAAAATGGTGGCCAAAATCCTGCGCCAGGACAAAAGGCTCTCCGGGCTATACGTGATCATCGACCCTCAGGCAGTAAGGGGGAGAGACGAACTGGAGGTCTGCCGCCAGGCGATCCACGGTGGGGCAAAGGCGATCCAGCTCCGGGATAAGAAGCGGAGCAAGAGGGAGATATTGGCCAGGGCAAAGGAGATGAAGGAGGTGTGTGCCCGGTTTGGCGTCCTCTTCATAGTGAATGATTACCTCGATATTGCCATCGCCTCCGGTGCCGATGGTCTTCACCTGGGGCCGGGCGACCTCCCCATCTCCGCAGCCCGCCAGTTGCTCCCTATCGATAGGATTCTGGGCTGCTCCACCCCTACTCTGGAAGAGGCGCTTCAGGCTGAGGCCGAAGGTGCCGATTATGTTGCCGTGGGCTCCATCTACCCCACCGCATCGAAGGCAGGCGCTATAGTGGTGGGACTGGAGAAGCTGCGCCAGATCAGGGCAGCGGTATCCCTCCCCATCGCCGCTATCGGCGGCATCAATGAGAGTAATGCCACCGAGGTGATCCAAGCCGGGGCCGATTCCATTGCTGTCATCAGCGCCGTTTTAGGGGCAGAGGACGTGGCGGAGGCAGCGCGGCGATTGGCCGAGATGATGGAGGCAAAGTAAATGGGGAAGCTAACAGCTAGGCTAGAGCTCATCGCGGAGCAGGCACGCACCATTCTGTCGTCGAAAGACGCCTTGCGGGAAAATGCGCTCCAATCTTCACGGGAGGCGCTGCGACATTCCACCGATGCCATCCGTGCTGTCCACCGTGGCCAATACCAGGAGGCGAGAAAGCGATTATCCACAGCCCGCCAGCTCCTCAAAGAGCTGGACCAAACGCTGAAGGAGCAGCAGGACCTTCTCCACGCCGGCTTCGTCTACAACGCTCAGAAGGAATATGTGGAGGGCTGCGTCACCCTGGGCCTGATTGCGGAGAATTCCCTGCCCACCCCCGATGAGCTGGGCATAGGCTATGCTGCCTATCTCAACGGGCTGGGGGAGGCAGTGGGCGAGCTGCGACGTCACCTCCTGGACATCACTAGAAAAGGGGAGCTGGCACGGTGTGAAGAGCTGCTGGAGGCCATGGACGACATCTATGGGGTGCTAGTGACCATGGATTTCCCCGAGGCGATAACCGGTGGGCTGAGGAGAACCACCGATTCGGTGCGCGGCATCCTGGAGAGGACCAGAGGCGACATGACTCTATTCCTGAAGCAGAGGGATCTGGAGGTGAGGTTAAACAAGCTCATTGGAGAATAGAAAAGGAGGACCTAGATGAGCTGGTTGGTTTACATCTCAATGGCGGCGGGCATTTTGGCTATATTGTTCGCTGCCTACCTCGTGAGGTCTGTGCTCAAAGAGGACAAGGGAACGGCGAAGATGCAGGAGATATCGGGAGCCATTCGTGAAGGGGCGATGGCCTTTTTGAACCGGGAATACCGGACGATAGCCATCTTCGCCGTAATTATAGCCCTGATACTGACCTTTGCCCTCGGTTTTATCGGGGGCGGGGATTACACCATAAAGTGGCAGGCCGGGGTTGGCTTTCTCGTTGGCGCCATCTTCTCCGGGCTTGCTGGCTTTATCGGGATGAATATCACGGTGAGGGGCAACACCAGGGTAGCCAACAAGGCCAAAGAGGGGATGCCCAAGGCACTTTCGTTGGCCTTCAGGTCGGGGGCGGTGACCGGGATGTGTGTCGCCGGGCTGGCACTGCTGGGGGTCAGCCTTTTCTATCTCTGGTTTAAGGACCCGACCCTGATCGTCGGCTTCGGCTTCGGCGCCTGTCTCATCAGCCTCTTCGCCCGTATCGGCGGTGGGATATATACCAAAGCGGCCGACGTCGGCGCCGATCTGGTGGGAAAGGTGGAGGCTGGGATACCGGAGGATGACCCCAGAAACGCGGCGGTTATAGCCGATCAGGTAGGCGATAATGTTGGGGATTGTGCCGGGATGGGTGCCGACCTGTTTGAGACCTACGCTGTTACCGCCATCGGGGCCATGCTACTGGGTTGGTTCTTCTTCGGCGGTGATGAAAAGTTTGTATTGTTCCCTTTGATCCTTGGTGCGGCGGCGATCGTAGCATCGATCATAGGAACCTTCTTCGTCCGGGTGAGAGAGGGCCAGAGTATAATGCGAGGGCTCTATGGCGGGGTGATCGCCACCGCAATAGTGGCAGCGATAGGCTTCTTCTTCATAAGCCAATATCTACTGGGAGACCTGGGGCTGTTCGGCTGTGCTGTGATCGGGCTTGTCATTGCCGGGCTGTTGTTTGCCATCACCGAGTTCTACACATCCAAGCGATTTGGCGCAGTCAGGAATATCGCCAGTGCCTCTCAGAGCGGGCCGGCGATCAATGTGATTAACGGCCTGGCGGTGGGTCTCACCAGCCCGGGGATACCGGCGCTCATTATCGCCTCCGGGATACTAGGCTCCTTTGCCCTGGCCGGCGGCGCTCCCTTCTTCACCGACATAAGCAATATCAACGCTCTATATGACGG
>CAYSLE010000066.1:0-2360 GCA_964431905.1 uncultured Dehalococcoidales bacterium
GGGGTCGATGTTCTCCATATTGCAGACGGTGATGCAGTTATCGGCGGCGTCCCTCATCACCTCATACTCGATCTCCTTCCAGCCGACGACGCTTTTTTCCACCAGGATCTGATGGGCCGGGCTTACCGCCAGGCCGATGGAGGCGACGAATTCGAACTCCGCCATAGTGGTGGCATGGCCGCCGCCGGTTCCACCGAGGGTATAGGCCGGGCGGATCACCACCGGCAAACCGATGGCCTCGGCTGCCCGGCACGCCTCATCCATATTGCGCGCAATGTAGCTTTCAGGGACCGGCTCGCCGATCTCCAGGAGCATCTTCTTAAACAGCTCCCGGTCCTCTGCCTTGCGGATGGTATCTATGGGGGTGCCCAGGGAGCGCACATTGTATTTATCCAGGACGCCGGCATCGGCCAGGTCCACGGCCAGGTTAAGCCCGGTCTGGCCGCCGAGGGTGGGGAGGAGGCCATCGGGGCGCTCACGCTCGATGACCCGCGCTATCACGTCGACGGTCAGCGGCTCGATATAGACGATATCGGCGATGTCCTCATCGGTCATGATGGTGGCCGGGTTGGAGTTGACCAAGACTGAGGTAACGCCCTCCTCGCGGAGCGCCTTACATGCCTGGGTGCCGGCGTAGTCGAACTCCGCCGCCTGCCCGATGACGATGGGCCCGGAGCCGATGACTATGACTTTAGAGATTTTGTCCAAGCCTTTTCTCAGCCTCCTTGAAACAATGTTGGCATCACGATTCCTGCCCAAATCACCAGGATGAATCCCAGGCTGACTACAACCCACCACCAGCCAAGCCTTCGGAAGTATCGAAGAACTGGCTTCCGATTTAGCCATGTGTGGAGGATAATGAGGATGCCGAATGGAAACGCGAAAATGATATGAGGAGGATCAATCCCCCTATTAAAGGGGGGGAAAAATTGCCATATCCCTGTCAGCGCTGCCCCTAAGCCAAATATGACCATTGTGACGCTAATGCCACGCCTCATAGACGCCTCCTGACTATTCAATCACCCCCTCACCATCTCTATGAACCGCTCGAAGGAGTTGACCGTGTCGGTGGGGCCGGGCGAGGCCTCAGAGTGATATTGAATCGAGAATATGGGAAGATCGCGGTGCCTCAGCCCCTCCACCGTGCCATCGTTGAGGCTGATGTGGCTCACCTCAAGCCCGCCCCTTAAATCGCCCGCATCCACTGCAAATCCGTGATTCTGGGCGGTTATGTGCACCCGACCAGCCTGTAGGTCTCGGACGGGGTGATTGGCCCCTCTATGGCCAAATTTCAGCTTGTAGGTCTTGCCGCCAAAGGCCCGCCCTAGAAGCTGATGACCCAGGCATATGCCCATGATAGGCTTGCGCCCGATGAGATTGCGCACCGTCTCCTCCAGGTAGGGGAGCGCCGGGTCGCCCGGGCCGGGGGAGAGGAGGATGCCATCGGGCTTCAGCGACAGGATGTCCTCCGCCGAGGTGGTCGATGGGACAACGGTGCAGGCGCAGCCCAGTTTGCTCAGATAGCGAAGGATGCTGAGCTTCAGCCCGCAGTCGACGACTACGATGTGATAGAGAGGTTCTTGCCCCGGCGGGGTGTCCCAGCGGTAGATGGTTTTGGTGGTCACCTGGCGCACAAAATCGATGTCATCATAGCGGGGGAGCATCTTCAACCGCTCCAACGCCTCCTCCGGCGGCTCTTGGGTGATCATGCCCATCATCACCCCGGCTTGGCGCAGGCGGCGGGTGATAGCCCGGGTATCGACGCCAGCGATCCCAGGGATGCCGCTTGACAGCAGATACTCATGCAGGGTGGAGCCGGAGTGCCAGTGGCTGGGAAGGGGACATTCCTCCCGCACCACAAAACCCGCCACCTGAATCCGCCTCGATTCGAAGTCCTCGCTGTTTATGCCGTAGTTCCCCAGCATGGGATAGGTGGGAACCACGATTTGACCGGCGTAGGAGGGGTCAGTGAGCATCTCCTGATAGCCGGTCATGCTGGTGCTGAAAACGACTTCGCCGTAGGCCGAGGCATCGGCACCAAAGGAATAGCCCGGGTAAATCGAGCCATCCTCCAGCACCAAGAACACCTTTTTATGCACCTTCTGACCTCACCCCCTACCCCCTCTCCAGGAAGGAGAGGGGTCTAGTTATTGAAGAGGGTCTGCGCCTCTCTTAGACGCTCCCTTCCTTGGTTCCAACCTTTATCGATGCGTCCTTATATACCAGCTCGCCGCCCACTATAGTGGCCATCACCTTACCCTTAAGCGTCTGGCCGGCGAGGGGCGTGTTCTTGCCCTTGGAGGCGAAGGCCCCTGGGTCAACAGTCCACTCGACCTCAGGGTTGAAGATAGTGACATCGG